>WJKO01000712.1 GCA_014729055.1 Promethearchaeota archaeon
AGCGATGGCGGATTGTGAAAATGTTATAGTCGATGAAGGGACTATTAGGAATTCTCCTGGATGGGTTGATTTAACAGCCGGAGGAGAAACCGGAGTAGGCCCATATTATGGAATTTATCAATTTAAAAAATCGGATGGAACATCTCTTTTATTAAGAATGCGACAAAATATATTAGAGTATTCACCAAGTATTTTTTTTAATTATGTTTGGACACCTTGCACAATGCCAAGCGTTGGTAGCCCCGCGACTACATTTTCTTTTACCGATGGCGAATATCCGAGTTTTGTAACGCTAAATGACACAGTGTTAATCAGTAACGGGGTTGATAGTGTGTTGAGTAGCACTGATGGAATTAATTGGTCGGTAGAATCCGGTTTACCAAAGTCTAAACAGCTATTAAATAATGGTAAAAATCGAGTATTGTTTTTGGTTCAACCAAGCAATCCTTCAAGAGTGGATTGGAGCGATATAAATGATCCGACAACACTAAGCGGATTTCAGTTAATAGAGCCTAATGATGGACAAGAAATGTTAGGAGCAGGAAAAACACCGTGGGGATCATTATTAATATTTAAAGAAAATACTATTTATGAAATAGGTGATGTCAATTTTGGTACGGTAGATGTCGGTATAATTGCTTCTAATGTAGCTCTTTCCAGTTACAGAACAATTCAAACTACGGAAGATTCTGTAATATTTATGGGATATGATGGAGCTTATGAATATATAGGGGGGGTTATACGATATTTATTTGGTGATATTAAGAAAAAAGGGAGGAACTTTGTTTTAAAAAATGTTTCTTTTTGTTCAGGATACTACAATAGAAAATATTACGTTTCGATTCCAGATAATACTATTTCTTCCACATATAATTCCCAAGAGTATGTGATTGATAAAAATTTATCGGGGACAAGCCCACAGCAACCGTATGCTATAACTCGCAATAGAAGGTACGTTGGTTGTTATTGTTTTGAAGACGTAACAGGAGTATTAGGTGCCGGACTAAGAGCAAGAAGTTTATATTTTGGAGACTCGAGAGGATCAAGCGGAAGCCCGGCCACAGGAGGAACTAATTTTGGATACATTAATAGTTATGAATTAGGAGTGTCTGAAGGATATAAGCAAGGATTAGATGGGGAGCCTCAAACATGTTATTTTACAACAAAGTTTTTTACCAACGATGAGTTTTATTATGAAAAGAAATATAAGGAATTTTATTTTTCAGCTAAATCGGTTGAGGATGTTACTTTTACAGTTGCTTATAGATTCGATCCTTATGAACCTTTCCAAGAATACACGGTAAACATAACCCAGCAATCATTGCAATGGACATTTGATGATGGAAGTGAAGGGAATTGGACATTTGATGATGGAAATGAAGGAGGTTGGGGGATTAGTTCAATAAGTCATAATTTTTTAGATATAGAAAACTCCTCGGATGTTCCGAGGGGAATACAATTTAAAATAAGCTGGAGTACTGTTAATCCCGTCGAGATTACAGACTTGGGCTTTAGATTCCGACCTAAAAATAAATTTAAATAAAATGGCAATAAATTTAAACTTTCCCGATCAGACATACTCAAACAGCAACAAACCACAAACATCAACGCTTAAAGGTGATCTAAACAATATAGAGAACCAAGTCAATGCTAATGAGACTAATATCTCTACTATTAGCGGGAATTACATTAAAAAAGATGGTAGTGTCGATTTTACCGCTAAACAAAGCTACGCAAGCGATTTATCATTTTCTGACGATAAGGAATTGGTGGCTAAAAAATATGTTGATGACAATGATGCCGAGAATAATGCTAATGCAGTACTTAAAGCATCCCACAATCTTCCTGATGGTTTCGGATTGAACTATCAAATTACAACCGGACTTGACGAAGGAGGGTCAGACGATCTTACGGTTACATTAAAAGGAGTTGACGGTAATGCATTATCATCAACAAATACGGCGTATTTTAGAGTTGAAAATACAATCTTATCTGTTTCATCGGCATTATCTGTTACAGTTACGGACGCTGATCATTTTACTTGGGCAACAGGAAAAATCCAAGCAAACGATGGCCAGCTTTTTGTTTATATAATAAACAATAACGGCACCGCTCAATTAGGGATTAGCTCAAGTTCTAATTTAACTACTGTTGCGACTAACTATTATGATGATAGCGGACAAACCGGATCATCCGGACATACTAATATCGTAATGAGTGGAACAAGAAACGCTACTAACACTTGTAAAGTAATCGGTCGAATAAATGTACAGCAAGCAAGTGATAATGACTGGGAAGCTCCGTCTACTACTAAAATTATAAATAAACCGATCTTTGAAACAGATTGGTTACAATGGACACCAACGTTCACCGGTTTTTCTTCCGACCCATCAATTGTTGTTACTAAATATAAAGTAAAAAAAGGGGAATGTATCATAACGGGGGCGGCAGTTAGTGGAACCAGCAATTCTACAGATTTTTCTTTTACCGCACCGATTTCGTGTATCAATGAATCGGCTAATAATTTTTATCTTGTAACTAGATGCCAAGATAATGGAAGTATTCCATCAACACCTGGACATATTAATATAAATAACAACACAAAGACTTTAAATTGTTATACTGATTTGAATATTGGTACATGGACAGGATCGAATAATAAAGGAATATACTTTACTAATTTTAAATATTTAACAGATTAATGGAAAGACAATTTCAAAACAGAACAACAGGCAGGTCAACAAATAACAGTATTAATCCGGAGCGAAAAAAAAAGTTTAATATTAATCCTAATTTTGGAATAAGTAAGGTTGATATTTTAACAAAAAATTTATTAAGAGCTAGAGGAGCTGCAAGAATACAGGTGCCAAACTATACAACAACAGAAAGGAATGAAATATATGCGGCTCAAGGTGATATAATTTTTAACACTACAACGAAGAAACATCAAGGCTATGATGGAAGTTCGTGGAATAATCTTTATTAAATTATTATGGCAGACCCAAGAATACCAACAGGAGAGGCTCGTCAAAATTTAACCGAATATAGAACCAAGGTTCAAGGAGATAAAAACTTTTTATCTAACCTGGAAAGTTACAAGGGCGGGTTTGATTCTTGGTGGAGAAGGCATGGTTATGGTCAATATGGAACCAATGTTTTAAGCGGAGCTTGGAAATTAAAAAAGCCCGGGGAGTTTCAATTTGATGAACAAAAGCCCGGGGAGTTTCAGTTTGACGTACCTAAACCAAAAGATTTTGAGTTTGATACCGAACAAGCATTGCAACAAATAAATAAAAGAGCGGACGCTTTATATAGCCCGCAAAAAGCTCAAATAGAAGCTTTGAGAAAATTAAGCCAAGCTCAATATGAAGAACAAAGAATTACAACAGCTGAAGACTTTGAAAAATTATTACAAAAAGAAGAAGAAAGTTTAAATAGAAGGGGGGCGTTTTTTAGCTCGGGGGCAATGGATAAAACTTCAAGAATATTAGAGCAACAAGGGCGTACTATTGGCCAGCTAGATATTCAAAATGCTGCTAATCAAGCTCAAATGTTAGCCCAACAGGGTTTGTTATCTGCAAAACAAGCCGAGTATGTTCAACAACAATTAACAAGTGCGGAATCAGGTTTATATAGAAGATGGCGAGACAAAATGGCAGACTGGCGAGATGAAAGAAATTTTGCCTATTCTAAATATAGAGATACCAAACAAGATTATTATCAGGAAAGAAACTTCGCTTATTCTAAATATAAAGACACTAAACAAGACTATTATCGAGAAAGAGACTGGTTGGTTGATGTTTACAGAGATCAAAGAGATTATCAAATGCGATATTATCAATGGCGAAAAGATTACAAGCAACGAAAAAAATCTCAAGAACAAAGCTATAAAATTCAAAAAGGAAACTTAAATTTAAGCAGAGATAGATTTGAATATCAAAAAAGTAAAGATTCTGCAAGAAGAAGCAGCGGAGGAGGATCATCAGGAGGATCATCAGGAGGATCATCTGATTTTTTATGGAGTTAAAACTAATAATAAAATAATATGGGAATCTTTAGCAGGAAAAAAGAAGAGGAAGAGAAAAAACGCAAAAGGGAAGAAGAAAGAAGACGAAAAGAAGAGGAAAGGCGACGTAAGGAAGAAGAAAGAAAACGTAAGCAAGAAGAGCAAAAGCAAAAAGAAAGCGTTAAAATTAAAGCATA
>WJKO01000713.1 GCA_014729055.1 Promethearchaeota archaeon
CCTCGGATGAATACGACCGCCAAGGCGAAAGTGAATATGAGGCGTTTCAAGATGAGGATTGGGGTCTTGGGACCTTATGGGACGCAAACGGAGACCCCATACCCGACGAAGACCGGTTTGTCCATCGCGATGATAGAGGATATCTTGACGTCTTAGGAAATTGGCACCCAGATGCGCAAGAAGGGAGCACTGATGAACTTCCCGTGAGTGTAGTGGACACCTATCCCGTTATGCTTGCGAAAAAGGAGAAGCCGTTACCGAAAGAGGGGAAAAAAAAGATAATTCACGGAATACAAGATCTGAAAATTCAGTTTAGATATGATGATCGAAAAAACGATAATTTGTTTCTTTCCGTGCTTCTGAACGAAGCCGCCTTTAACGATAATGCAATTGATAGAGTGATAGGGGAGATCATAGAAACAAGGCTAAAACAAAGGTTTGAAAACTTGAAAATGCTTAAAGAATATCTAAAAAAGAAAATACAATCGTCTATTAAACGGCCAATAGGAAGTGTTATACAGAATGCAAGGAAATACGAATCGAACGCCCAGAATACCGATTATTGCAATAATAAACCCGATGAGCAATTAAACGTAGTGAATATTATACCCGGAGAGCACTTTATCGTTGTCCAGCAACTTGGCGATAAACTATACAACCTCAATGACGTTTCAAAGACCTTCAACATGAAAATCAAAGGAGCATTGCAGAGGGCAAGTGATAATGCTAACTTTAAAATTATACCGAACTGTTACGAATGTTTTGAACGTCTTACGCTTGACGACCAAATGAAGCTTGTTAAAAAGACAAATGGCAATGATTTTTCTTATTTTGCATTGGGTGATTTTATTTTAGACAAAAATAAACCAAAGATCTCTCGGGCTTTGCAGTATCGGTTAGCACTAAAAGAATATGACGATACAGATGTGTATATCTTAGATCCCAATCCAGATTATTTAGAGATATATAGTGAGGTGTCAAAATATGTAAAAAAGTGGATTAATGATAATATAAAGGGCTCCGACGGGTCGTTTAATTATTACAATGCAAAATTCAACGAAATGTTGGCAGAATGCAAAGAAATGCAAAATATCAAGGAATCGGGAACACCATATCGCGATTTCGCTTATAGATGCTTTCGTATCTATTTTCCTTGTGAACTTAACTTGCTTCATACAATTAGAACCTTTGTAGTTAAAAAGGAGTTAAAGGATACGTTCGCCGCGTATTATGAAACTTTTAAAGACCTCATTTACCACGGTCTTTTCAAGGTAGAGGAAGGGGAGAATATTGGTGTGTCCGGCACTCAGCAAATGCTCTCAGAGGAGGATGGGTGGTATAACGCGTTTCGAGATAATTTCTTTCTCACCTATAAGATGTTTTTGCCAAAAGGCAAAAATAAGCCGTGTACAGCGGAATATAAGGAAGAAATTATACGAAGAATGAAAAATGTATTCTCACAATTGAAGGAGGATCCTGAATCTATATTAAAAATGACGGATAAAGAGCGCAAGGAAAAATTAGACTTTTATGATGAGAATAAAGGAAACGATTATTGGACATACACAAAGGCTCCCTACAATTATATTTTACAAGTCGGAAGTGTAATGTACTATTTTAGCCGGTATTTTCAAAACTGCACGGTAGATCCAGTTGGCACTCGTGGTAAATTGCCCGATGATAATGATCATCTTGGCTGGTTCCTTTTCATGATGGAAGTACAGTATTTAATCCATAGATTTTATGGTTTCCGGAAGGCGAGCGCTAAACGATGTCCAATCGAATTAAGCTATGTTGTTTGCCCCGAACTGAAAACGGCTCTGGAAGAATTATTGAAAAATATAGCAGATCTGAAGGAAACTCTAACAAAAGAGAGTTATACCAAAATAAATACGAATGTTGAGGACTTTCTCGCAAAACAAGAGTCAAACGGGAATATTGTTATTGCGTGGGAGGATATAGGAATATTAAAGAGTGACGAACCCAATATCACAAACTTTACCCGTAAGATCATCAAAAAGCTTAAATATTTGGATGAAAATGATGAAAACGATGCTAATAAAAAGGTCATAAAATCTTTGACGGATAAGTGTGCAGAATTTATCAAACTAAAAACGCGAATTCGTGCCCCGCTATTCCATTTTTATCGATCGCATTTTATAAGAATACCAAAAGATGAAAATAATGGTAAGGAAAGGTATGAAGACGTCATTTTCCGCGGGGAAGATAAAAAGCAAAAAACAAAAGAATTCAAGGTAACGAAAACAAAATCTAAGAAAGTGAATATCGGGGGCAAATGCCGCATTCAAATAACAATTCCCGAGGACGTTCGCAAAGAGTATGAGGACAAGGATATCTTCGATAGAGTCGAGAAAAGCGCCGAATGTAAAGATTTTCTTGATTCTGTCGAGAAGTTTAGTGAAGATTATGAAGTCGATAAAAACCACCTAATACAAAATCTGTTTCATTTCGGCGTCTCTCGTATTAAAAAGCGCTATTTATTCAACCTTATTTACAATTCCGGTCTTGTGGCTCGGGTTGCTTATATTTCTGCGTTTAAACAAAATCAATCCAATATTATGGATATTTCTGAAAAAATTAAAACAGCGAAAAAAGGTGAAATCGATAAAATTATTAAAGAAGAAATAGGCGAAGCGTCTTTTGCTAACGAATTTCAGCGTTTAAATTTACTAGAGACTATTGGTAAAAATGGATTCTCAAATATGATCAAAGGATTTATGGCTATAAAAAAGAAAGATGACCTCATACTAAATGAGCTGAATAAAACGAAAGACAGCGAATATGACGACCGCGACATTGTTAATTTTATTACCAATGGGAAAATGTCATATAAGGTTAAATCAATGCACTATGTCGATTATAAAAACAGAGTCAGGGCAATACGCAACCGTTATGATGAATATAAGATCAAGAAAGGAGAAGGAGATCAAGGAATTAAGGAATTTGTGGCAGAACATGACTTAGGGAAGGTATTTAACCGAAAAGCGTTCAGAAAGTTGTCAAATTACAATTATTATCTAGTCAAAGAAGCATTGAAATCCGAAATTGCTGATGAAAACAAGCTAATCGTGTATAATTCGTTTCTATATCAATTAAATAAGCAAAAGCTCATATCCCTGTTATTTTTCCGCGATTATGTAAAGGAAAACCCTAGTCTCTTCTTTTC
>WJKO01000714.1 GCA_014729055.1 Promethearchaeota archaeon
GCAATAAATTGCTTGTTGTTTCTATTATCTAAATTCAAATCTTTTAATGTAACATTGGGATTCTTTGCTTGTCTAATTGTTAATTTATTTACTAATACATATATCCACCGATAATTAGAAATATTTGAATATGTGCTTGCAATAAAATATTTCAAATGAGGCAGAAACATTTTGTCGATAGCTGTTAGTGATTTATCTGGTTTCAACAGCAATCCGTCATTTCTACAAGTCTTTAATAAATTGTCCTTCCCAAATTTTCCAATCTTATCGCCAGGACCCACAGGTCCACAGCTTAAGTTGCTGACTAATGCCATGAATTCTGGCATTTTCTCACCATTAATTATTCCTTCACAAGAACTTCGAAATACATCCTTATAGGGCCATATTCTAAGACTGTAAGCAAGAATACTTGTCTGAGCAAAAAATCGATAATCATAAATTCGCGGCCATCGTGGATGATAATCACCACCCGCTCTTGCGTGACTGACGCAATCTAATTTAACAGAGGTTAGAAACATACCCGGATTTGCCATGCAATATTGAATTGTTCGATTATGTTCAATAGCAGCATTTCCCATATTCATTAACCACTGATTCGCAACACCTGTTTTTTCTCTTAATAATTTAAACGCACGAATTTGATTATTCATCCAATCTTGTTCGTAGTTTTTAATATTCCAATTCTCACAGTTAGTCATGATCATGTCCCAGAATTCTTTGTCAATACAAATTGCTTTATTACCCTCGACGTAGAAATCAAATTCGTCTTTATGTGGTGTGAGCTCCGAATACCATCGATTATGCGCAATAAAGGGGGTACCAAGCAATTCTGACAGATTTTTTACTTCCGTATGCATAGTGTTTGGATCTGGTTCCCATTTTATAGTCCCCCCATATAAACCACCTCCAAGCAAACGTCCTAACCCGCCCAATAATGTACGCTTCCAATCTTCAACGCTTTTAACATACCACCAAGAATCTAAATCATAATATTTAATGGGCAATCCGATATCTTTGATATGATTATTGACTTCAACTAATGTTTCAGAAATGGTTTTCTTTTTTATAGGATTATAATAGTAATATGCGCCATTATCTGTCCAATATCCCAGATAAGACGTTATATCGTCCATATACATGCTTTTAGGTGATTTCTGATGATATATACGTAAAATATCACCCATCCGATTAAATGTATTATTAATTCCTTTATCGAACATTAGAAGATATTGACTGGTGTATCCTTCTTCAATTTCGTTGATCTCTCCTTCCATGCCACATTTTATTACGGAATCATTACATTCATTGAGATGGATAATAAAATCATCCATTGCAGTTATGAGAAATGTATTTAAATCATCATCAAAATAAAGACGTGGTGCATTTGTACTCTGACCTTCCCTTGTGGGAGGGCTAAATATTCCATTTTTAAACGACAACATACGCTTATTAGGACTTAGATTTTTTAGATTCGGAAACTCCATCATCGGGTTATCAAATTTACCCGTAGCAACATCTTCCATTGCATCGGGAAATTCCAATTCAAATATGATGAAATTAAAGTGCTCTTTTTGCGCCTCACCATAGTCAAGGTCGGGATCTGCAATATCTAGCACAAAATCCTTAAACATGTGAAATTTGGTTATTAATCTTATCGCAGTTTTTTCTAAAGTCCATTCGATAATGATCTTCTTAAATTTACCTTTCATTTTTTTAAATTGTATTGGTTTTTCTGCAGATTCAACCTCAGTACGATACATAATCTTTTTTTCTAATCGTCCTGGTTTCGTAGAATACCAATCTCCATCATAGTGAATTCTGACTATACCATTTGACAACTCACGATCTTTTCCAAATTTAATGTTATATATGTGAGAGTCTTTGTCCAAATTAAATGAGAATTTGTTAGTTTGCTCAGTTACTTGTACCTTTTTAACTGTGACTCCGTCCTCTTCAAAATCATCTTTCGAGTATTTATAACTCCCATCGAATCTTGGTGCGACAAAAAATCTGAAAACATAAGGTAATAACATCCATACTATACCAACGATAACTACAATCTCTATAATAATTTTCAAGAGAGATATTAGAATTTCAATAAAAGCAGACATAATCGGTTTTCCCATTCGTTTTATGATTATATATCATCTTACGAATTTTAATTCTTCGTTAAAATTCTGCCGAATTTTAATCCATATTTCGGCAATTTCTGCACTTTAAAAAAATCATCTGTTATTATTCGATTATAATGGGCATATGCTTAAAATAAAAGAGATGACTATCACATTCACAATCCGAACACCCAAATCCATTCACAAGGCCTTCAGACCTCATATTCAACCTTTCGGCAACCTCACACTCAATTTTAACAGAACATGGAATCAATAATAATTTAATGATCGTTATGTGAGGATTAGCTAGAACATAATCAATATGCCAATGTTTTTTTGGACGATTTTCATCACCGTTTGGGACGAAAGAGCTATTTATATGTCTGCGAACCCTATTTTCAAGACATACAGATGTTTTAGGCTTTCCTAATGCCGAACCCACGTAACAATAATAACCTTTTTGAAATTGAATCTTTCCCAAGCGCCCAATTCTAATTTCATTGTTATCTTCTTCATTATATGTAATTAAAACATAAGCGCCTTTTGTCAAGTTATATCATCTATAAAAATAGAAAAAAGAAGGTTTAAAGAATTTGTTGTTTTAATTTTATGCTGAAAAGCTCTCTTTTTACCCGTTTGTTGCGATAAAGAACATTCTGCAATTGTTTCAAATTCTCTCCCGAAATACTACCCTCATCGCTATTATTTAAATAGTAGAGCAAGAGAGAGCCGTTATATTTATCCCGAAATGTGCTAACGTTAAAGTTACCGCAACTACATGATACGTATATAGAATCTGCTTGCACATCATAAAACAATGAACTATGACAATAGGGACAAACCTGTTCTTCAATGCCTTTAATTGCCGTATCGAGATTTAAACTGACCATTTTCAATCATGGATATTACACTCAATATCAATTTTTAAGTCCATTAACATCACTGTATTATCCCAATATCACGACAAGATAAAAAATAGACAGGAGAGATTTATACGATCTTATATGAGTCATCTTCTTTCTTTTTAGGTTTTTTACCCTTTTGTGGATAGATTCTATGTTTTAATTTCTCCTCTTTCTTTAATACAACACCATATTCCTCAGAATCTTCATTGCCATTAAAGTTTGATTTGCCGTCGGCTTTTGTCTTCTTTTTCTTTTTTGATTTATTGTTCTGTTTTTTACCAGTCATTTCGCTAATTAAAACTAAAAAATCTATTTAATTAAATTTAATTATCAAAATATGCAAGAAATCGATGTAAAAAAAATAAAAAAAAAAGAGCTGTGATATACGAATTTCTTTATCAACAGCTCTTTGGTGTGTGTGATATGAGTGTGTGTTTTGTTCCTAAATTTAATTAAAATAAATCTTGATTTTAATTCTCATATCATGATAGCCTATATATCCATATTACGATGTAAAAACTTGATGATCCTAACTACAATAAATATCTATTTAAATGTTAATTCCGTGAATGTTTCTTCAAGATAAGTTCCGCAGCAGATAAGCCGCCTAACATAGAGGCCGACACCCCGCCACCTGGTCTGCACCATTGCCCCGTGAATATTAAGTTACGTATTGGACTTTGATTTCCCACCGGTTCTAACATTGATAATTCTGGCGTCATACGAAAACCCATATGTGCGCCATTTTTAGTTTCACAATATCTTTGCAATGTTAACGGCGTAGACACCTCGATCACTTCGATATGACTTTTAAGGTCGGGTATTTTTATTGCATTGGAAAGAATATCCACAAACTGATCTGCTACTTTTTTCTTTAATTCTTTATAGTGCTTGCCGCGTTTTCCATTCTCCAAGTGCACCTTCCAATCTTCGGTATGTGCATAATAAATCATGGATAAGCAAGTCTTTCCTTTGGGACAGCACGTTGTATCCCCATTACTGTAAAAGGTAATCATTTCGATCGGTAAGTTTTGATAATCCATAGAATGATGAATATACTCTAAATTCGCTTTTGTTGCGTTTGATTTATAGAATCTCCATAACTCGTAGTCGTTAATCCCGTAATCTTTTACATCAAAATCCAATCCGATAAAAACGACCACTGAAGAATCAGTTGTATCTTTATTGTTTATTTTCTGTACAAATTTATCTGAGAATGTATTTTTAGGCGCAATATTATTCACAAAATTTGTAAGATCAATATCGTTGATTATATAATTCCCGAAGATTTCACGGGTTATTTTCGTGTTTTTATCTTTTTTGTAATCCTTATTCTTTTTTACGTAGCGGATACCAATTGCTTGTTTATTCTCTACAATCAATTCCGTTACTTTTGCATTTAGAATTACCTTACCTCCCCGTTCTAAAAATAAATCATTTAATCCTTTCGATAATTTCCCTCCCCCTCCGATAGGATACCAAGCCCCCTCTAATCGGTAGGACATTTCACTCATTAACCATGTCATAGCGCTCATTTCATCTCGAAACATCCCGAAGCTAATACATAATGCAGTCATCATTTCTTTTAATATGGGATCGGATATGTAGGGGTCAATTATATTCTTAATTGGTTTCCCGACATGCGTAATAAAACGAACAAACGTAGGAAACTTTGATAACCATAACCAAACCTTTCCAAAAAATCCTTTGGTAAACCAACTCATCAACCAAATCACCACTTTTGAATATCTTGCATAAAATTTTCGAATTCCATGTTCTTCATGTGGAAATTCCTTTACCAATGTCTCTACTTGCTCTTCGAGACTAATTGGTACATGCAACTCATACTTATTGTCAACATCAACCCAATGAAAGATCTCCTTAAGTTTAAGCCAATCTACTACATTTTCCCCTTTAAAAGACTTAAGGATCTGGTTAACCATTCCACCTGAACCACAACCATTAATAAAATGAATCACTGCATCAAAACGGTAATCTCCACGTGTAAAATTGGTCACGTATCCTCCAGTCTTATAATTTTTCTCTACTATGATGCTTTTCAGTCCGTTATACGTAAGTATATTTCCGACAATTAATCCAGCTATACCACCACCAATGATAACAGCATCATAATGAGGAGATGAATCTTTTTTTTGCATAATGTTGACTTAGTATGTGAAAATAAAAATAGATTTTTTATTGAAAATAATAAACTGAAAATAATGTCGATTTTAGCGTCGAAAGTACGTCTTAATGTTTTCCAATGAAAGCGTTTGCTTGATAATATCAAATTTTTGTTTTAATACGTTAAATTGCGAAATATTCTCGATTTTCTTATTCGAATATTGTGGAAATTTTTTACAAAATCCTTTCCAGAAATACTGCCCCCAATAGGTATCAAGCTCATCCCAGTTATCTCTGTATTGAACTAACACGTCCCTTAACTCATTAATCTTGTCTTGATACTTTGGGTCGTGTGCCAAATTATTTGTCTCCCATGGATCTTCTTGAAGATCAAATAGTTGGGTTTGTCTATGTTTTTTTCGGACAACATATTCTATTAATTTATATCGGCGATCCTTAACTGCACGTTGATTATTAGTAAATCCATAGAACATATAATCACGAACTTTTTGATTATCATCTTGCATAGCAGATACAAGGCTTTTCCCGTCAACAGTATCAGGAGGGGATATGTCACAGATGTCACATAAGGTGGGATAGATATCTAATAAATAAGCATAAGCATCCGACTTCTGTTTATTAGGGATTTTAGGTCCAGCGAATATTAAAGGAACGCGATTGCTATGTTCATAGCAGTTCTGCTTGCCCATCAATCCATGTTGACCTATTGCAAGTCCGTTATCACCAGCTAAAACAATAATCGTATTATCCATAAGATTCTTTTCTTCTAATATGTCAATGACCTTTCCAATCTCATAATCAAGATGAGAAATCATCGCAAAATATTCTTTAATATGACGTTTAATCTCTTCTGGTGGTCTCGGATGGGGTGCTAACCTTTCATCCCGTCCCTTGATATGGCCGTTGTCAAATGGGTGTTTCCTTAAGAAATTGGGAGGTAATTCAATATCCTCTTCACTATACATATCCAGAAATCTCTTCGGCATGGTGCGGGGGTCATGAGGGGCTAAAAAAGCGACATAGATGAAAAACGGTTTATCAGAATCGTAATTATGAATATAGTCACGCGCCGCTTCAGCCATAATCTGGCTCGAATGAACTCCCTCTTTCTTATGATCGTAATATCGATACTCAACCTTATTTGTATGAAATGGATCCTTGATATAGGGACAAGATCCTTTATAGTTCCCTTCGGGATCATAATCAAAGCATGGCACATTCCAGTGATCCGCCATACCGCCGAAAAAGATCTCTGCACCGTTATGAAAACCTCGGTTAAAAGAATCTCTGCCGTTATGCCATTTACCAATACCAAAGGTGTTATATCCTGCGTCTTCGAAAACCCTGCCAATCATTTTATGATCTTGGGGTATGCTTTGACCAGCCCCATGGAGATGATACAGAGAACGCCCCGTTAATAACATTGCCCTACTGGGCATACAAACCGCCCCGCTTGTGCCACTTGGAATATGACCATGGGTAAAAGTAGTCCCAAGATTTACTAATTTATCTATATTCGGAGTAAATATCTTGTCGTTGCCCAACGACCTAATTGTATCAAATCTCTGGTCATCCGTGAATAAAATTATAATATTTGGTTGTTTTTCTTCAGACATTTTCTGTCCTCTATTGTTATCTTTTAATTATTGCAATTATTTCTTAATATTTATGCATTTATTTCTAAATATTTATCTATTTTTTTTTAAAGTCTGTTTATTAGACAATGAGCAAGTATTCTATTCTTCATTTATTTTTTTCCGAGAATAAATTGAGACACCTAAAGCACCAGCAATGACAAGTCCAAAGAACAGATAACCTAATAAATGAAATATTACCTCTGATCTCTTCCATTTTGAACTATCAAAATAGTTACGCAAAATATACGAAACGCACATAAAGATTGCCGAGAATAAACCAATTATTGCTAAAAACAGAAAGGCCCCCCAAAGCTCACCCTCTGAAAGCAACGTATCAAACCATTCCGTGCCTTCAACATTCCAGAACCATTCCTTGACTTGCGGAACACTAATATATAAAATTCCATAAATAAGCCCAAAAGCTAGTGATATTTTAGCAATTCTATCCTCTATTTTTATTTTTTTCTCAGAGGCAAAAACGGAATGTTGAATATCTTCGTTTTCTGCGAGCTTGCCTTCGTGACCTAACCGAGATGTTGTTGTAAATTTCTTTGTAAATAATATTTGAATGCTTAAAATTATCAGAAAGTCTATAATTATTGCAATTACAGGAATTAAAGTAATGTGTTTATATGGATGCTCTACTTTCCACCCGAATAAATTATTTGGGTGTAAGAGAAAGAAAGTAATAAGCCAAAAACTAACGCTGATTGCTATTGACAAGTAGAGCCCTTTTCTATATATGCTTTTTCCTAAGATACTAATTGATGCAAGTAGTGCAAGCATAACCATACCTAAGAATGTTATAGGGCAAATGTGTCCAATAATTCCGTATATATAATACAACCAAGAAAGATAAACAACTATATAAATAAAAAAAGCAAATAAAAAAGATTTACGATACTTCTCGCATATCATAGAAATCATATATACAAATTAGCTGATAAAGGTTAAAAGTATTTTATAAATTAAATGTTTGAGAATTAATCTTTGGTTAAAACGGCGAATTGGGCTCTATATCTCGCAGCTTTCTCTGGATCAACCATATTCAAGAAGGATATTTTTCCCTGCAATTTATTTAAGATTTGTTGCCCTTCAATACCGTCAGGTAACCCATTCTTGTTATAATTATGTAGTTCTGCGCGCAATTCACGTATCCAATCTCGATTCACACTAAGTTTGTCGTTTACAACGATTCCCGTCACTTCATGACGATGCCCTTTTCGATAAACCTTGGTTTTCTTATAGTTGGGTTTTAAATTTTCGTCCTTAATTATCTCATAGGTCGCATGAATTAAATTTCCAACCTTTATGTCATCAGCATCTGAGGAAAAAGTCAAGTCATCCGCATAGCGTGTATACGTAAAACCACGCTTAGTCCACAAACCCTTGAGACGTTTATCAAGATGGGAAGCGTATAGGTTGCTGATCATAGGACTAGTCGGTGCACCTTGTGGTACAAAGCGAGGAGAATTACAGAAATCTGTGCATATACCTGCTAATACCCCCGAAACGGGTCGGGAATAACCAAATCCTCTAAATACCTCAAATACATGGTCAAATTTAAGCGATGGAAAGAAATTATAGAGATCTATTTGCACCATCGTACTTTTTCCGATATGAGGTTTTGCATTGTCTACAATGGAATTTCCTGGCTTAAAACCAGTACAACAGTCGGGTAATTCTGCTTTTTCTAAAATATCGTGTAAAATTTTCAATTGAAGATTCTTCAAATTATATTTAGGGCTGGAAATCAGTCGTTTTCGTCCATCGGGTTTGATTAGTGTGGTTCGATTGTAAAAACGACTTTTTTGCTCATAATAATCCTTCCTTTTCCTCTTCTTCGTGTAATTTTTCTTTATATAGTAACTTTTATTCGAAAGATCTTGGGTATATGCATAACCTAATAAAACATTAACGCTTGTATTGAAAAAAAGCGCAATGTCAACTATATTATCAAGATGTGGGATTTCTGTACCGTCTTTAATTTTGAATTTGAATTTCCTTGCAAGATTCTTTTTATTATAAACTTGTTTATTCAACTTTGGTCCGAAATATACACGCCTTAATAATGGAAAGTCTTGACTGAACTTTTTTAATCGTTCTTCTGGGATTTCGTATGTGTATTTATTGATAATATCTAAAACTGCCCTCTTGAGTACCGTCCATTTTTTTTGCCTTTGATTCGTGCGATATTTATAATTTATCTTTTTTATTGTATCTTTATACCATTCTTCGTATTGTGCCCCTTCCCATTTCGTAAGGCGTTCCCGAACCTTAGCTTGGATCTTTGGATCCCGAACCCTCTTTAATTTTCGATATCTATGTCCAGGTTTAGGTTTAGGATATCTAGACCGCATTCTTTTACTAGCAGCAGCGGCACATACGAAGATTAAGAAATAAACTAGACCAACAAATACGAGTATTAAGGTTAATTCCGATGCCATGATAACACTTTCCTATTTACGAAATATGGTTGAGCTTATGTTTATATAATTGATATAAAATAATGCATTATAAAGATATTAAAATATTTAGGATTGATCAATAAATTGAAGAATTAGACTTAATTCAATGTCACTTGTAGTCTCGTTTAATTTTAAATCAAAGAATTATAAATCATAAAAAAAAGGCAAAGAAAAATGCGAAGAGTTAAGTTAACAGAACCTAATAAAGCCATTATAGAAGAAGTGCCCTATCCAAAGTGTGGTCCGAATGATGTGGTCATGAAGATCGCATATTGTGGTATCTGTGGTAGTGATTTACATGCATCCATTGGTGAACATCCGTTCGTCCCACTTCCCGCAACACCAGGTCATGAATTTAGTGGATGGATTGAAGACGTGGGAGCAAATGTTTCTGAGTTTAAAAAAGGGGATAGAGTCACTTCCGAACCGAATCTTGTATGTGGTAAATGCTATAATTGTTCTATCGGACGTTATAATATTTGTGAAAATCTAAGAGTAATGGGATGTCAAGGCGATGGTGCAATGGCAGATTTCTTTTTACTACCTGCAAATAAAACAGTTCCAATTCCAGATAATTTAAACATGAAACATGCAGCCCTCGTGGAACCAGTAGCAGTAGGCTGTCATGCAAGTCATCGAGCTGGTGATTTATTAATGAAAAA
>WJKO01000715.1 GCA_014729055.1 Promethearchaeota archaeon
CTTAGAACAAGAAGAGAAGATGCTTAAGGATATGGTCGATAAGATCGCTGCAACGGGTGCTAATATGGTATTCTGTCAAAAAGGAATAGATGACTTAGTGCAACATTTCTTAGCTAAAAAAGGTATTAGCGCAGTGAGACGTGTGAAGAAATCTGATCTTCAGAAACTTTCAAAAGCTACTGGTGGTGTAATCTTTACGAATTTTGGTGATTTATCCGCTGATAAATTGGGTGTTGCAGGTCTTGTTGAAGAAAGAAAGGTTATGAAAGAAGACTGGGTATTCATAGAAGATTGCAAAGATCCAAAAGCAGTTTCGATTTTAATTAGAGGAGGGACTGAATTGATTGTCGATGAAGCTGAACGATCGATTCATGATGCCTTATGTGTTGTTAAAGATATCATCGAGGAACCACTGGTTATTGGTGGTGGCGGCGCTCCAGAAGTGGAAGTGGCACGAAAATTAAGAGAGTATGCAGAGTCTCTTGGCGGGCGAGAACAGTTGGCTGCTAAGGTTTTTGCTGACTCATTGGATATTATTCCAAAGACACTTGCAGAAAATGCTGGCGCGGATCAAATTGATCTTCTGATGAAAGTTAGAGCAGCTCATGGAAATGGTAACATTATGGCGGGCGTTGATCCAGAATCTGGTGTTGGAGAGGATATGATGGCTGCTGGTGTAATCGAACCCATAGTAGTTAAAAAACAAGCTATCAAATCTGCGAGTGAAGCAGCTCAAATGATTCTTCGTATTGATGATGTTATTTCAGGTGGCAAGGGCGGAGATATGCCCGGCGGTCCTGGTGGTCCTGGCGGAATGCCTCCTATGTAATAAAAAAACAACAAACATAAATCAAATCTTATTTTCTATTCTATTTTTTTTAGTTTCAACTTCAAAGAAGCTCTTATAGAAAATTTTAAGATAATTTTAGAATAATTTTTATGTATCATGAGCCGTTTTTTAGACATAATTTCTGGAAATTTTGAGCCAACGCAATTAATAATTTGGATCATAGTACAATTTGGTCTATGCATATTGTTTATTTATATTGCATATAGATTTCATATTAGAGATAATCCATATTCAATAATGACGCATTCCATTAGTTTTCTTGGAAGTTGGATCCCAACAAGAAATCCAAGAGGTTGGTGGAACCTCAGTATTGCGTTATCAATCTTGGGGATAATGTTTTTTCCACTTCACTTGTATTACCATAGGAGAATGGCTCTTATTTCGGAATGGGCTGCTTGGATAGGTACAATTTTATGTTTTTTAGGCAGTATTGGAGTTATTCTTGTTGCAATAGTGCCCGATAATGAGGGTAAAAACTTTTTCAAGGATCTTAAATACGGGCAAGTTCATAATGTCGTTGCAACGATTGGTTTTGGTGGATTTGGATTCGGAAACCTTTGGTATGGTTTGATGTTTTTCTATGATGCCATTTGGGGGAAGAAACTGTACTCCCCTGGTAGATTTCTTCCGTCGTTTCTAATTCTCTTGATTATTGTTTTAATTATTGCGTATACTCAATTGAAATGGGAAAAGATGTGTAAGACTGATGATACTAAAGTCCCATTTCCAGGTGAGGGGATCTATTCATTTCCTCTTTGGGAGTGGATATTAGCAACCTATTTATTCTTGCATATTTATTATGTATTGATATCTTTGCCCAATGCTCTTCCATAGATTTTTGGATGATCAAATATTGTACTAAATATAGTAGTCTGTCGTCTATAGTTGATTCAAATGCGCAAACCATTGATTGTTTTCGGGGTGTCAAAGCCCAACGTATATTCTTACGCAAAAATCTTGGGTGCAATAGAACAAGATTCTACAATCAATGAGCTATTCGAAATACGGGTCATTAGAAAAAATCCCTATAGACCGCCCTTTTATAGTCTCATGATGAAGAAAATGGATTTGAGAAATCGACCATATGTCATCATCATGTTTTCAGTACTTTCTGCTCAATTTCCAAACTTTCAGAAGGCGATGTCCTCAGAAATCCCGAAAATTCGAGAAATTAATAAGAACCTCATCACAATAGCGGGTGGATGGCATGTTACAGGTTCACCCGTTGAAGCTTTAGATTGTGGAGTGGACTTTTGTATATTAGGAGAATCAGAATATATTTTGGGCAAATTGTTAAATATTATTGGATGTTCGTTTCCAAAAGGTAATTTAAAGTCCGTAAAGAACTCTTTGAAGGATATGCTTAACCAAAATGAATTAAATCATCTAGCATTTAAGCATCTTGATCGGATTTATTTACGGGATATACGTAAGAACATTGAAGATTCAACTCATTTTGTAGTCTTGGATGACTATATTCCTTATTCTGAGAAATATCGGGTTTTTGCCCCTATTGAAATTTCTCGAGGTTGTCCTTTTAGATGTAAGTTCTGTCAAACTGGAAGTTATTGGAAATATATGCGGCATGCAAGCGTGGACTGTATTGTCAAATGGGTAAAACATGCAGTTGAAATAAAGTATGATCGAGTTTGGTTTCTAAGTTCAAATTCATTCGCCTATGGTTCAAAAAATGGTACGGGAACGAATCCTTCTCTTGTGAAAAGATTATTAAAAGAAGTCAAGGCAATTCCAGATTTAGATGAAATTTATTTTGGGACTTTTCCTAGTGAAGTACGTCCTGAATATGTTACTCCAGAAATGATTGATGCGATCAAAGAATACATTAGCAATGAATACTTCTCGATAGGAGCGCAATCAGCATCTGATAGATTATTACGGAGTATTAATCGGGGGCACTGCTTTGCAGATGTGGAGAATGCTACCGATATTTTAACAGAATATGGTTATGGTGTTGATATTGATTTTATCTTTGGTCTTCCGGGTGAAACAAAAAGTGATATTGATAAGACCATTGATTTTTTTAAAGAGATATTAAAATCACCAAAGAAAATACTAATTCACACCCATAAATTCATGCCCTTAC
>WJKO01000716.1 GCA_014729055.1 Promethearchaeota archaeon
AATTAAAAGCTGTGACGCACGGAGTTTCAATATTCTTGATACGTTTTTTTCAGCTTATGGTTATAAGGACATTTATTATTTTAACAAGAGAAATAATACAATTTTAATCGGTTTAGCATGCAATCAACCGTTAAATACATGTTTTTGTACTGCATTAGGTGGAGAACCTCATTCAGAAGAAGGATTAGATGGATTATTAGTGGAATTAGAAAACCACTATTTGTATAAACCAATAACGGAAAAAGGTAATAAACTGCTAAGTTCCATGAAAGGTTTTAAGAATGCAACACCGAAGGATATTAAAAAAATGGAAAATCTAGCAAATTCTGCACACAACGCTATTAAAACAAACATAGATATAACAAATATTGACAAGGTTCTTGATAATGAATTTGAAAATAATATATTTGAGAAAATAAGTAAGACTTGTTTACAATGTGGGGCGTGTTCTTTTAATTGCCCTACTTGCCATTGTTTTGATGTTATTGATGAAAATGATCGAAATAGTGGCAAAAGAATAAGGATTTGGGATACATGCCAGTTTCCACTGTTTACTAAACATGGATCTGGACATAATCCCCGTCATGTCGATAAACAACGAACAAGACAGCGAATATTCCACAAATTCAATTATTATATTAAAAATTATGACTTAGTCGGTTGTGTTGGTTGTGGACGGTGTATTAAAGTCTGTCCTGCGGGACAAGATATTAGATCTACTATTAAGGTAATAATTCAAAAATAAAGTAAGAATAAAGTGAGAGAGAGAATGAAAGCAAAATCTGAACCAAAGAATCCGTATTTACCTAAACTACTTAAGATTGTTGATATCGAAACTGAAAATGAAGTAAATGACTTAAAGACATTTAAATTTAAATTCATACAAGAAAAAGACGAAAACGAATTTAATTATTTACCAGGCCAGTTTGCAGAGCTTTCGGTATTTGGTTTTGGGGAAAGTCCGATAGGAATTGCTTCATCCCCAACAGAAGAAGGATATCTTCTGTTTACCGTGAAGAAGGTAGGAAAAGTAACAACAGAACTACATAACGCTAAATCTGGAGCCCAAATCGGTATAAGAGGTCCGTTTGGTAATGGTTGGCCGATAGAACGAATGAAAGGAAAAAACATTGTTATTATTGGAGGCGGATTTGCATTTACTACCCAACGGTCTTTGATTAAATACATTTTGGATGAAAAAAATCGGAAAGATTTTGGTGACTTGACCGTTATATATGGGGCACGAGGACCAAAGGAATTATGTTACAATGAAGACTTAAAAAGATGGGAGGATATGGACGGAATAAACCTTATTCTAACTGTTGATAAAGGAAATGATAATTGGACAAAGAATGTCGGATATGTGCCAACTATCACCAAGAATATAGCTCCTAGCTCAGAAAATGCAATTGCCTCTGTTTGTGGTCCTCCTATTATGATTAAGTTTACGATTCCTGTCCTTAAAGAACTCGGTTTTACGGATGAAAATATTTTACTTTCTCTTGAAAATCGAATGAAGTGTGGAATTGGAAAATGTGGACATTGCAATGTTGGTGATAAATTCGTGTGTGTAGACGGACCAGTATTTACTCAAGCACAATTAAAAGATCTACCAAAAGAATATTAGAGATATTTTTATTCAGAGTGAAGCTAGTATTTTTATGGGAGACAAATTAACAAAGCAAAGTTTCAAACAAAAGTTAGCAAACTTTTATATGATGTTAGATTTTGAATCGCAATACGCACAGATCTTTATATTTTTTATTACGTGGGGTATATGTTTCGGCATTGGCTATCTGTTTAGTGGATTCACATTCTCAATCTCGTTTTGGATTTCTGAAATCGACGAATTAGTATCAGTAGAGTTTAAAGTTCGTGATATTTTAGATTTACTGCTTATAAACTTAGTTTATCCTCTCTTCGCTATAAAGACTAGAAATTTAGTCAAATTAGACTCAATTACATCTAACAATCAAACACCTCATAAGAAAACTGATACAATTCTCACTTCAAAATTCACAAAATCAGATTATGTTTATTATTTCTTCCTCTCTGTGTTTATCTTTGGGAATACTTCCCATGTTTTAGTTAATCGAATTTCGGCTATGTATAGGCATATGGATTATAATAACATCTTTACCGAGTTATTTCATTTGACGTACTTCTGGGACGAATATTTTGGTCATTTAGGAATTGCTATTGGAATTTATGGGATGGCTATGCTCAATTTTAAGAAACAAATTCATCTAAAATGCCGTAAGCTTCGCAAGGACGAATGGTTCTGGCTCTGGATTTTCGGGATAGGTTTTGGTCCAGTATTTTGCGGGGCTATGTTGGAAGGACAAGCAGTATTTCCTTTTCTAATCTTCTTTATATCTCTCCTCTTAATTATATTGGTACATATTAGAAAGCAAAGAAACAAAAGAGAAGAACAAAAAGAAAAGAGTATTACAGCGTGGAAATTATCAGATCATCCAATTATCTTCTTTTATATTTTAATGGCTGTTGGTTTTATTGCCGCGGCGATAGTTTTTGGATTTATTTACGGGATGAAACCTTATTATCCCTTTTTTGTTCAATTCGGTGGGGATGTGTGGTAAAAAGAAGATGACAGAATCCCTCATCATTTTTGATGTCGATAATACTTTAATCAAATATAAAGAAGGATTAGACTTTTTTGATAATATTTTGATTGAAGCACTTAAAGAGCATAACATTGCAATACCTTCTGATAAGGAGAGATTAACGATATGGCAGTCTGGCAAAGACTATCCATTGATATTCGAACGTTGGGGAATAGAAGGAGAGAAAATACTTGAGTTTTGGAAAACATTTGATAAACTTGATACTGAAATTAGAAAGGAAATGACCTTGACTAAGCAAATAGTTCCTAATGATCATGTTTATGAAGTTTTAGAGCAACTTTCAGATGGGGGATTTCAATTGGCTGCGCTTTCTAATAGCAATCAGCCCATCACTGAATTTTTTCTTAAGTATTTTAAATTAAAAAAATTTTTTGTTGCAGTGCGTGGATTATCTCCAGAAAAGCATCCTCTTGATTGTAAACCAGAAATCAATAACTATATAAAGTTAATTAACTCAATGGGATTCGATGATTCGTCAAATGATGTTTATATCGTTGGAGATTCATATACCGACATATTGCTCGCTAAACGTGTGAACGCAAGAGCATTTTTATTAAATCCAAATTACGAAATTCTAACTAGAATTAAACAGGCATTATCTGGCTTTGATTATAAAGTAATTGACTCTCTGAGAGCATTACTACAAATTCTAATGCCATCAAATTAGAAAAATATGTCAAAAGTAGTCAATGGTCATTTAATCGGTTAAGATTAACATAAAATAAGAAAATAAAAGGAAAAATGATTGATTTTTTAAGTTGCTATTAAATTTCAAATCAATTTTACTTACGTAGCGGTTATCCACCAGCTTGGGTCGCCATAACGGTAATAACGTCTTTCTTTGGGTTGATACCCACTTTTGCAAACTTTAAGTTATCCGGAAGTACTTTACCCTTAAAAATAAACTGAATAGCAAGAATTGGGTTAAGCTTATACTCTTTCTGGACGGTTTTCTTAATTTCCGCAATAGTTTGATTTGGATCAACTTCAATAAGTTTAATGGCTTGGTCTGGTGGGACACCAGTTAGACGAAATCTGTATTGAACCATATTTTTAACCTTCTTTTATTTTTTCTATTTTTTCTTAAACCCGACAGAATATATATTACCAAAAAGGATCAAAATTACTAATGTAAAAGATATATTTCTGCGTTTTTTACTATGTTAAAATAAATGTCAAATATATTTAAATTTCTGGTATATTAATTGATCATAGTGTATAGAGAATATACCAAACTTACATTAGTGTGAATACTATATTATACACTAATCAGATAGCCAAACATGGGCGAAAGTAAATAAATTTTACAGAATGATTGAAATGGATCTTAAAAAGCTTAATATGTTGGATAGTTCTGCTAAGATAGTCTATGTTTTAGACGAATATGGAACATCGACCTTTTCTCAAGTAGTTGAACTAACGAATATGAGCCGCAATACCGTATCCAAATACTTGAAAGAATTAATGGAAAAAAATGATATAAAGAAGGAAATTATTAGCAGAGCTAATAAACGTGATTTAATGGGTTATTCATTAACAGAGCAAGGAAAAAGCTTACTGAGATCTGAATTATTTGAAAATATAGAGAATAGATGGTTAACCTCCCTTACAGAACGGACAGAGGCAGTTGATCATTTACGAACTAAGAATCTAATTTCACAATCTGCTTATGATTCGAAAAAAACATATTTGACACAAATTGAAGATGCTTTTTTTAATTTACTAAACAATGCACTTAACATTTTGGAGTTTGGCGGACAAGAGTTGGGTGCGATTAATCTTTTGGTGGCAGAAATTGGAAATTTGGCTTCAAAATTTGGTGAACAATTTTTCACACTCCCCCCTAGTTTAGAATTGCATCTCGCTATAATATTCATTTTTTTTAATTCAATTGATAATCCGCAATTCCATTTTACAGAAGATTACTTCATCAGTACATTTGGACAAGCAATAGATTCTTTTAAGAATGTTAGCAATAAAATGAATGACATTCGAAAGGAAATCTTAGATAACGTTAATAATCAAGAGAATTTGCATGAATTTGAATTAATTATAGAAAAACAAGTTCAAAACATCGAAACTGAAGTATTTAATGAATCCATTTATACAGAAGCATTACAAGAATTAAAATCCGAATTGTCCGAAGACTTCAGAAAAAATAGATCAAATCCGAACCTATTGAATAATTCATCGAATGACTCATCGATTAGCAAGAAGAATCCTGAAAAAAAACCAGAACCATTATTAGAAGCTTACAAGGATTTATATAGACACTATATCTCAAAAAAACACAGTTTGCTAAATGAATTACATGAACATATTAACACGCTTATCTCTGGAAATTATGGTATACACTCATTTTTAGCAGGCGGCGAGCAACATTTCTTCCATGATTATGATTTAGTCGGATCTTTCCTTAATAGACGAGTTAATGATGCTTTAACTGAAGAATTAATAAATAAAGAGATTTTTGGGATCAAGGAACGCCGCCCATTGATGGAGATAGCGGATGATATTGTGGACCAGATGGTTACTATGCATATTATATGGGACGAATCAAAATTTGTGAATATTTTTTGTGATATAGTTCTTACAATGCTATTTCAAAGATCTGAAAAATTAGGATTAAGGAAAGGTAAGAATAAAGATAAATTAGTGGATTTATCTGAAATTCGCGGATTTTGCCCAAAATGTGGGCATAGAATTTTAACTGAAACAAACGAATGCGAATTTTGTCGATCTACGTTTGAATCTCATGAATTAATTTTAAATATTAATAAAGCAAAGCATAAAGCAGCACAATATCAATCAGTGCAATATGTCGAAACAACAAAAACAGATATGACGCTCTTCACACATTGCAAAAAATGTGGAAAACTCGTAGGTAAAACTTGGACTATGTGTCCTATATGTAAAGAAAAACTAAATTAAAAATATTTAATGCGAACTAAATGCCCTCAACGGTAATTAAAGTGCTTGTTTTAACAATACCAGCATTCTTCCGCAAGTCCATAATTAGTTTAGTTAATTCCGGTAAATTGGGAACTTGAATTTTTATTAGAATATCCCAATCTCCATAGATAATATATGCTTCTTTAACTTGTTCCCTTTCCTTTAAATAATCCAAAATATGCTCGGTTTTCGCACTTTCGGCGTTCAATAACACAAAAGCTATTACATCATCCTTAGATTTTTCTTCTGACATCATTCTATTCCATTCTATTTATTCTTCTTGGGGTATAACAATCATGAATTGA
>WJKO01000717.1 GCA_014729055.1 Promethearchaeota archaeon
AAAAATCAATCATCTTCATGTTCTCGAAAGAGCCTTGTAGATTTTAAATCCACATTTTGACCACATTTAGGACATTTCCATTCTTTATCGTTGACTTTTACCTTGTCAATGCAATCTGAACAAACGGGAGTATCGCATAAACAATAATAAAATTCAGTTACATCTTTTTCCTCGCCACAAATTGCACATTTCGTTCTAGTATCATCTTCTTTACTCATATTTTGAAATCTGTGAAAGTTATAAAAAAATTTTTTGTGCAATTTTATGATCTAGTCTGTCATTTTTTAAATGATTATCACTTATAATATTATGACTACATTATGTCGGAAGAACCACAATTACCCCCGATTCCAGCTATCGGTGATGTATTAGACAGAAAGGATGATATGAAAGAATTCAAATATACATTATATGAATGTCTGGAATGCGGTGAACGTAATACAAGGGATTTCATCGAAGGGGATTTTGTATTTAAGATATTTGACGGCAAGAAATGTGAAAATTGCAATTCAAACAAATATATCATAAAGAAAATATATGCAGAATTCAAGAAATCCAAGAAGGGAAAAAAGAAGAAATAATTTTCACATTTATACCAATTTATCTCACTGCATGACCCAGATGGGTCCAGCGTATACATGTCTTCCGTTGTTTCCTACAATTCGAACGATGTAGAAGTCCGCTCCATCAGTGTTTAGCTCTAACGGATCGACTGGATTTGTACTATACTCATTTATATAATATTGCCCATTTCGGTTGATACAGCTTTGTGAACCATAATTGGCGCCTGCTATTGGTTCATTATCAGATATTGTCCAATTAAATATAGGTCCATCAATTTCCTTCGATTGCCAAAGTTCACCGTTCTTTAGAATTTCAATTTTTGCACCCCAATTTGTCACAAAATCTTCACCTACAATCGGGTCTTGATGTTTTTTTGCTGCAAAGCCTCCATCTTGGGCGATAAAAACATTAATTTCTCTCTCATCGTCGACATTATTTGCATAAACCGTGCTTCCAGATCCGACAGAAGTTCCATTAATTGAAAACTCTAAATAGGGACGACCGTGATCAGAACATGCGTAAATTTTTTGATTTTCTAGTCCCATAAATACGGAATCACGAGTGAGTGATTCAGCGCGAACCGCTGTTATTCCACCAGGATAAGGATGTTCGTTCCTGGTATGCCATGTGGAGAGAGGTCGTTGATGTCCAACGAAAGCATCAGTATGACAAATACTGTGCCCGGGATGTCCGTCATGAACATCACTGGCAGCATATAACGTCAAATTTTTTCCCATTATCAGGGCATCCGTAATGCTAGTTCCGTTTTGTTTCTTTGGTGGAGGATCAATCGCCCCTCTGTAATTTAGACTATCTCGCTGTTCATATAAGAAATCACCATGAACTGAGCAGACTTCAGCAATCTTTACATATTTTGGATTCATATCAGTCCAATCTTGGATGTATGCCTTCTTAGTGGGATGGTGAGGTAAAGCTAATGCACGGCAACCTTCACGAGCAGTAAATTCATCTAGAATATTCCATAGCTGCTCAGTCTCAGGGACGGTTAAAAATGAAACTACGGGATCACTGAGCAATTTATTTCCGCTAAATATACAACTATAATGACCGTCAGCTACTTGGGTCCACTCAAGTCCTTGAAATACAACAAATTCGTTTGGCATATTAGCGTTATTTATTGCAGCTTCGATAACCTTAAACGCGTTAAACTGCCACATAAGAATTTCTCCGTGATCAGTTAGAGCCATATAATCCAAACACGCAATATATCTCCCATAATGGAAGTTATGATCGGGTGTTCCTGTGCCATCAGAGAGAATGGAATGAGTATGTAAATCGCCCCAATAAATTTTCTCATTACTTTCACTATAATCTTTCACAATTATGGGGTTACTATAATAAGATTTCCCGCTTACGCTATCTGATACTATTAAATAATGAATTCCTGGTGTATTGATTGTCATCTGAAAAACATGCCTTCCATTATCTTTTCCATCCTTAATACGATATGCAATATCGGACCCCCTCTTTTGCCCTGTAAATGTATATTCTGGAGGCAACTCAGCATCTATGGATCCCGAACCTAACTGAGTGAGCGTCTCAAAGTCATAAGACTCTATAGAGAAATCAACAGTGCCTACATAGACTGCGCTTAATCGTTCATACGGATCCCAAGATTCTACGGTCACGTTAAATTGTTCGCTTGTTTCTACGGATGTTGGCGAGTGGATCCATAATAGTTGGGGGGAATTATCAAACATAACACCAAAATTAATACTTACTGAACTCCATAAAATAATGGGAATCAACATAAATCCTAACTTTACTGTAGCAGATTTCCTTGCTTCCCATCGAAAATTATCCAAAAATTCGAATTTATCACCTATTTTCCCTTTCTTCTGAAGAATATCCATGATTATATTGATTACAATATACCCGACCATTATAGGAGGTCCCGTCATTGCTGCAAGTTTAAGCGGCGCCAAAACAACACTTACATGCGCTATCCAATTACTAAAAGCCGAGCAAATAGCAAGCACCAATCCGTTTCCTTTCCAACTCTTGTCGTTAGAAAAGATATAAAGGAATAAGCCGACCACTATTCCAATGAAACTGAAAAAAAACCAAAACATTGAAACAAATCCAATTATAAACAGAATCAATCTCAGAATTTTCCATTTAGGTGAGAGATTGTTGAAACGATTTTTTGACATCTTTTTCTTCAATATAATATTGCTATTGCTTATTGTTAAAAATTTGGGTTTAAACAGTAATAAGAACTTGTTTAAATCGATAATTCACAGAGATAAGAAAAAAATATTGTAAAAGGAAAATTATTGATATATTTTAGTTTCTTTATTAAATTAATTTACTCCAACTTTCAGTGAAACTGCCGCTAATATTTATCGGAAATAACTGAACTTGTGTATCTATTTGAAATTCAAACTCTAAAGTACCATCATTTGTAACTAAAGCCGTAATTTCATATGTATTTGGTGTCAGAGTAAATGTTAGAGTCTCGTTAGTCACGGTACCAGGCGCAATCGATGAAATAGTTTTATCTTCGTTCCCAATGTAATAGTCGGAGCATGTTGTATCTTCTAAACCTGATATACATGTCCCAGGAAATCCTGGATAATCTGAAGCAATCAAATAAACATCGACCCTCACTTTAATAAATTCAATCGGAAAGATTCCATTATTTCCTATGGTTACATTCAAGATATAATCAATACTATCGTCTTCAGGATCTAAAGGTGTACCGCCATCATTCCAAAGGTAGTCAGTATCTTCAGAAACTCCTAAATCAGTTTGAACTATACTATATAACGAAATCCCTGCATAAACAATCGTTGCAAATACAATAATCCCCACGATCATGGAAATCGCTTTTATGGTTTTAGCTTTCTTTTTAATAACTTTTTGTCTTCTTTCGCTCATTTTATTTCCTCCTATACAATCATCTCAATTAGATACAGTAGGATTGCTATTCCTCCTTGTATTAAAAACGCGTAGCCAATTAATGAAATATCAATTGAAATATTATAACCCATTATCGCAAGTGATATAATTCCAAAATCTCCCGTTGTAAGTGCGGATATTCCTCCAAAGAATGTCAGAATATAATAAGTAGAAAACGCAGCAAAAACTATATTGAATAATCCATGGGGTCTCGTACCGGGTTTCCATAGGGTTTTAAAAAAAATTGTAACTGCGGAAATACAACCGAGCGTTATTATAAGGTTAAAGACATCATTAGTTAAATAAGTCGAAATATAGCTCGCCCAGCTTTCACCAGAATATTTTGGCAATAGATAATCTCTAATAAGAAATGGCCCCCCGACGAGCAGCAACATATCTATAATAAATGAGAATACTGCCTTTCCTGGGGTCATCGTCTGATAGTTTTTTTCTTCATCCGTCATTTTAAATCTCCAAAAGATGTTTTTTATTTTATGATTTATAAGTATGATAGGTTATTTAGTAAATATAAATGTGAATGAGATGTTTTATAAATATCGAAAACACGTATAAAACCGAGGTTTTTGTAAATACATTAGAAATTACGCTTATTAGAACTAATCAATCGGAAAAATTCTCGAAAGAATATATATATATGAGAATCTTATAAAAAAAATAGATA
>WJKO01000718.1 GCA_014729055.1 Promethearchaeota archaeon
CGAATATACTAGCTACGATAAACCAAAAAAACACAAATGGGAAGCTTGCCGGGGGATTGGTAATTCGTTTGGTTATAATCGGATGGAAACTCCTGACATGTATCTGACTCTTGAAGAACTAATTCACATGTTTGTTGATATAGTGAGCAAAAATGGGAACCTTTTACTTAATGTTGGACCAAAAGCAGATGGGACAATTTCTGAAATTCAAGTTAAGCGTCTTTTAGGATTAGGAAAATGGTTATCTACAAATGGTGAAGCTATATATAAAACAAGACCTTGGGATAAAGCCGCAGGGATAACAGAAAGAGGTCTTGAAGTCCGATATACAAGAACCGAGGAGAATTTGTATGCGATTATTTTAGGTAATCTATATCCTTCGCAAAATAAAAACCTAATAATTCATAATATCGAAATCAGCGCTCAAAGTTCCATTTCCATATTGGGCAATGATCAAGCTTTAAGTTGGAAAAAGGATGGCTCGACCCTCACATTGACATTACCGGAATCGATGCCCAAAGACTGTGCAATAGCCATCAAAATTAACCCATGTCCCTAATGAAAAAAATAGAAGTATTTTTTTCACTGTTTTTTGTTTATAATTTATGCGATTTTTTATTAGATATATAAAAAAATATATCATATGGGTAAAAGTAAGAAACGACTACCATTTCGACCGATAAGTAAAAAGCGAAACTTGAGACTTGATAACAAACCTAAAACGAAAACTGCACTATATTACCAAAAAGGATTCGTAAAAAACAAGATTGCTCTAAGATTCTATAAAAAAAAACGTATCATCAGAATTTTAGTTCATGATAAAAAAACGAAATGGAATTACAAAGATTCAGCCAATATTTGGGATATAATAACAGACTTCGGCGGGCAAAGACCCGAGAAAGCGCATTGCCAAAGAGAAGAGAGTTTAACGGCTATTGTCACTCATTATTTTAAAAAATATGGATATAAAGTAACAGAACAGCCAAAACTAATGGATAATACCCCCGATGTTATCATAACTAAAGATAAGTTCAATGCCTATATAGAATTAAAAGCATATTTTGGAAAAACATTAGCGGCAGAAGCCGAAATTGCCCAAATTCTGAAGTATTATGTATTGACACATAAGGATCCAGATATTAAAGAGGCATTGAAAAAGAATAAGATTTTACCACCGAAATGTTTTTTCATTACCACGGGCAGAATTCTCCCATTTGAAGATAATTCAATTTTCAATGGAGATATTAAAGGGATGCCTTTAGATAAGCAAGTAAAGTTCATAAAGAAGAAATATCGTGGATATCTTAAGAAATTAGGATACGGCAGAAGTTTAGAACTCCGAGATACCAGAAGTATTTATTATTACGCTCAGAACAAATTTAAGAAATATCACATGGAAGATAATTGGAAATCACCTTCCATTTACCAACCTAAAGAGCCAATCCCCTTGTATAAATTGATTGAAGAAGAACCGAAAGCACGTGAAGAAAGTCATGAAGTTTTTATTATCCATCCAAATATATTTTCAAAAATTCTGCATAATGCCGGAATGCATAAAGAAGAGGTAATTTTTAATAGAATAAGGAAATCGTGGATGGAACGATTAATAATGGATAGATCGTTAATTGCATATTGATTGAAACATGTCGAAAACTGATCACAGAATAAGAATGAGTTTTTTTCATAATCTTCAATAAATTATTTATCTACAATGAAAGAATAAGAAGTAAATATAAGTAGAAGTGATAAATATGAATGAAGTCGATCCTTTAGAAAAAAAATATAAAAAAGCCGCTAAAGTCATATCCAGTGCAGGAATATTGCCACTTCCGCCGACTGACACTATGGTTGAAATTTTAAAATACTATCTTGTCGAGGAAGAACTTGATTTTATCAAAAAGACCTTTAGAATAAAAAAGAGTCTTTCTACAAAACAATTGGTTCGAAAATCCAAACTTCCAGAAGAAGACGCAATAAGATTAGCCGAACAACTGGCTAAGAAAGGTTTCATTTTTAATCAGCCCAGTTCAAAAGGTATAATGGTTTACAGGTTATTACCGTTGGTTGTAATTGGAACCTTTGAATATACATTTATGCAGAAAAAGCCAGAACACATGACTGATGAGCAGTTAAAAAAGTTAGCAAAGTTATACGAGAAATTAATCGACGAAATGCGAGATAATGTTCAAAAAGGCTATGAAAATCTCCTTCCCGTTTTCCAAAGGCAACCTCCTACGGATCGGACTATTCCCATTACTGAAAGCGAATCAGGCGAGACAATTGAGATCGAGATAAATCAAGAGATCAGTACGGAAGAGGAAGTACTACCGGCGCAAAAAGTTGAAGAAATTATAGAAAAGTTCGATGATATTGCCGTGGGTAACTGTTTCTGCAGAAACTACCGTTCTACATTGGGTGAACCTTGTAAAATCAACGCCCCGATGGAAACGTGTTTTACATTTGGAAAATCCGCAAGACATACTGTCAAGCAAGGATTTGCACGGGCTATAGATAAAGAAGAAGCATTGAAAATATTAAAGGAGGCAGAA
>WJKO01000719.1 GCA_014729055.1 Promethearchaeota archaeon
TAAATGATTTCCAACTTGACAATATGCTGTCAATGTTTTTTGGGAGATCTGATAAATCTGATGAAATTTTATTAAGGCGCTTTTTATAATTATCTTTTGGGATATTTCCTTCAAGGCTATTCCTCATCTCATCGATTATGTCTTTAATCTCCTCGAAACGCTCATTAATTCGGTTTTTAAATTCTGGATTCACTGGATTACCCAATAATAATGCAATAAAACTCGAGTCTGTTTTCGCTCTTTTTCTTATTTTAGCCAAATGATAATCCTCCTTCTCAATTCTTTAATTATTTATTTTTCACAAGGAGTTAAATTTTTTGCTAAGCTAAATATTAGTATGACCGATAAAAGCAATGAAACATTAAAATGGATTCGTAACATAAGTTCAGCACTATTAGTTATTTCGGTTCTCGAACTTACGATTACGACAGTACTATTTTTACTCGTTAGCGAAACAAGTCCAGCGACTTTGCCCGTTAATGCGATATTGCACTGGTTAATTATGCTAGTTGTTTCTTTATTAGTCTTTATAATAGTCAAGAAACAGCTAGCGGCAACTCGTTTTGAGGATGGCAAGATTAACGTACGATCTCAAAATATAATTCTCAAAATCTCAGTTATTGTTTGCGGCTTAAGCACGATAATTCCTGCTGTATGGTTAGTGGTTTTTAACTTAATTATCTATACATTTGAAGACAGTCTCATAGGAATATTTTTGTCAATTATTGCAATAGGTGCATTTGGAATTGCCATGGTTGCAGCTTGGAAAAAGACTAGCACATTCTATTTATTTGGATATTTTCTATTTAATTTGATATTGTTTTCAATTTTTTCCGCTTTCAGTCCAATTTGGATAGTAATTACTTTTCTATCTCTGTTATCATTGAACGCAACTAAAAGGGTGACTTCGAGAACTCGGCGCTTCATGGTAAACTTTCGTTCGAAAAGGGCTCAAGCGTGTGCAATAATATCAATCATAATCTTGGCAATACCGCTTTCTATCGCATTTGGATTCATGAATCTTTATAATCGAACATATACACTTAGTGCTGACAATGCCGCTGATGAAATTGAACTTAATTTCACTTGGGCTAATGCAACACCACTTTCTGACGATGCATATAACAATCTGACATACGCTGATGGTTTGAGTAACATAGAGGTGTCTCTAACACTGCCTTTAATTTATAGATTACAAGGGGATTATGGAAGTGATATAGGAGAAGGTGGACTAACAAATGTGGCGTGGGATCTTCATCTCTTAGTTGAAGAAGGATTCCAAGAAATTGAAGAAACACCTATTGACCAAGTAGACACATTGACCTATGTTGAAAATGGATTAATTGAAAATTTTACAAAAAATCTTACAGCTGGCGGTATTGAATGTGACTTTATGCCGTTATTACCAAAAGAAGAATATTATATGTATATTAATGACGCTAATATTGAGCGATTCCTTAAAACGTATGCAATTGTTAGAGAATATATCAATAGAACAGATTTAGGAGACAAACATCGTGGAATTGTTATTGATACAGAACGAGAATACAGTCGATTTGATCAAGTCATCACTAATTGGTGGAACTATGGATTACATGAAACTGGTCGCGAATTGCTATCCGATCTATTAAAAGATATAAGAAGAGATCAAGTATATTGGAAAACAGGGGAAACTTGGGAAAACATACAAGCTATGAGTGATGAACAAATACAAACGGAATTTGATCTATTATTAGAAAATAAAGAGACTCATGTTTCTTGTGCTACATTTCAATATCATCTTGATGATTTTATAGATTGGGACGATGAACAACAACATTTTTATGAGATCTCTATTATTCCGCCTGTTTCGTGGGATTATGTAGGTGTTATGACATATGATAAAGGAATAAATAGTGAGCATAACTTCTATGGATATTGTCGTGCTATTGACCACTTTTTCGGTGTTAATGGTGTTCCCTATCTATATTCTGAGGATTCGGAAGAGAATATTATCTCTAAATTTAGAATTGCACAAAACTATGGATATCCTTTTATTGGTATGTGGGCGTTAACATCTGAGTATTGCTTTGAAGATTGGGAAACCCAAAACAAGTGGTGTGGTGGATTTTGCGATAGATTTGGTTGGAGTGCCTTACAAAGGCTTGCAGATGCATTAAGTGTGCCCGAGGATGTGACTTTCGAATTCGATGGAAAAGAATGGTATAAATGGACATATATGCATGCGCTTCAATTAGTAGATCTTTATCTTGTTGGCAAACCCATTCTACCGACGTGGCCATTGAATAATGCCGAGCATATCAAAACATAGGGATCTATAATGGAGAATACGATATAAAAAAGGTATAATAGAAAAAATTGAAAACCTGTAAAAGGTTATTTTTTATTTTTTTATTTTATTGTCTGCTTTTAAGTTTCAGGAATTTATGCAATATTGACTGCGATATTTGTAAATAACGATGTAAACATAATCACTGTGACAACTATTCCCGCCAGTATAAGAGAGACAAGACGCATGTGTTTATTCATATCTTTATCAGCAGTATACCCGACAAATGCAATCAACACGAATATTAAACCAACATTAGTTCCTATACGGGCAATGTTTGCAAAAATTGCCTCTTGGAATCGCAACCAATCACCGATAACATCTATTTCTCGATTTCGTTCCATATATTGTTGGTATCCATATTCACCAGTCCAATAGGCAATTTCATTTCGTTCATCTTGCATATTTTCCCAATCAGTCGCATTGTTAGCAATTGAATCACTTACAATAGAGATGGTTCCAAAGATAATTGCTATTATGATGCCTTTAATCAAGAATTTAGTGGCCGTCTTTCGATCTATGTTTAATATTTTATCGAAGAAATCTGGTTTATCTCCGCCTGATTTTCTCTTTGAGGGTAAAGATTTCTTGGTACTAGCTTTTTTCTTTGAGGTCTTTTTCTTAGAAGTTTTTTTCTTTGTAGTTTTCTTCTTCTTAGTTGATTCTGGCATTATTCTTCCTCCCCCTTTTGTGGATAATTATTAACAACATAGATTATACCTATGGCGACCATCATTCCCCATCCAACAATACTAAAGATCGTATTCAATATTGGGCCTACTCCGTCAATTGTCACCTTGAGATTGAATTTCACCGTAGTCGAATTTACAAATGAATTTGCACCATAAACAACAACTACATAGTCTCCTGGCTCACTCCATATTCTGTTAGTATTGTCTCCGTCCCCCATGAATTCAATATAATAATAATCGTCTAAAGCACATGTAGCAAGTCTCATTGTTGTGCCAAATGGGCCCCAAGTCCAATCTCTTGTAGTTACCATGAAATATTGACCGTTTTCTGTTTGGGGATCATTGGTTCCGTTCTGACTAACCTCTCCATCAAATTTCCCTTGCCCAAATATCTTGAGGTTTGCGGTAACATTCTCGTAATATACAGAGAATTCTATAATTGCTTTGCCATTTTTCTTCAATGTGAATGGTAAGCTATAGACATCTTCAAAGGAAACTTGACTATCTTGGTCAATGATTATTTCATCTTTATTCACTAAGGTTCTCCGCTCCAATATTAATCCAAAAAGAGGACCAGCAATCGCTAAGCCAACACCAACTAGCAAAATGATTAATTGGGTTTTTCTATCAAGTTCTTTCATATTTGATTCACCATTTTTTTAAAAAAAATACCCAGTATAAAACATCTGGATGTTTTAAACATTGATAAATTGCTTTATAAATTCTTATTTTAATTGAAAAGAAATAGCAAAAATCATAAAATTACTTGAATGCACAAAAATGTTCGTAAATAATTGTTATAGATTATTATTGAGTTTCAATGACTTCTCGAATTAACGCTTTGAATGCTTCATCAACCTTTTCCCCAGTTTTTGCACTCGTACTAATGTAGGACATATTATGTGCCTCAGCATATTCTTTAGCGTCCTTCTCTGCTACTTTTATCTGATCTTTAAGATCAATCTTATTCCCGATAAGAATCATCGGTGCATCTTCTTGAGATTGCTTAAATGAGTCTACCCAATCATCCAGGTTATCAAAAGAATTCTGATTAGTTTTATCAAAGACGACTAAACCACCTTGAGAACCTTCTAAATAAAGTTTTCGGAGCTTTTTATAAGCTTCTTGACCTCCTAAGTCCCAAATCTGCACTGAAACTGTATTGTCGTCAACTTGAACCTTTCTTTTTAATAAATTAACGCCTAATGTGCTTTTAAAGTCGGTCGAAAAACGATTTTCTATAAATCGGTAAACTAACGACGTCTTTCCAACCGCTCCATCACCTAAAAGACAAATTTTCATGACATATTCCATTTGCGACATTCCTCTAAGATTTTTTAGATATGATTATACTGCTTATAGTTCTAGCTATACTTATATATGCTTCTAGTGTTTTATTAAAATTTAGAATTCTTCAACTGAATGTTAAAATTTTATTTTTTACTTTCTTTATAGAGTTTAATAAGTTATTTACAAATTAAAAATATTTGATCCATAAGAATTTGATTAAAAACTGAAGAACTTTGATTAAAAA
>WJKO01000869.1 GCA_014729055.1 Promethearchaeota archaeon
CCCTACGACGACGGGGGCGGCGCACCGATCGAGCCCCGAGTGCCCTGATCTCTTGGAGAGATCTTAACAGATCAAAACGGAACAGTCTCACTTCCCGGGAAAGCCACTGAGATTTTACACCACTTGACAAGACGCAAACTAGACCGATCATCGAGGAGCTTGAGGAAGTATCTAACCAGCAGGCAAGAAAAGAGCCAGTAGATGTAGTAAACTCACTGATGAGGGTCGCCAGGCGTGTCAAGATTGAGACACCCGCTGAAATCTCCTTGAGAGAAATGTATCCTGAAGAGGACGTTAGAGTTCTTGCCGTTGGATGGGAGCTATCAGATGCTTTTTGGAATGTGCTGAAGAACGGCGCGCAGGCAATGCTGCCCGAAGGCGGTGTGTTGTCGGTAGACGTTAAACAGTTTGAAAAGGAGAATGAACCGTTTGTCGAGATAGTAATACACAATCAGGGTTCCAAAATACCCAGAGACATAATCCATCAGATATTCGAGCCGTTCTACTCAACTAAGGAGAGTGGAACAGGATATGGGCTCTGGCGAACTCAGCTCGTGATTCAAGAAATCGAAGGATCGATCTCTATTGAGAATGTGAAAGATGGCGTTGAGACAAGGATTATTCTACCCACTTTGATTGAGTAGATAGAGGAAGGCATAAGGAGCAACCCATGACCTCACCGCGAATTCTCGTAGTTGATGATCAGCGAAACTGGCGAGAAGTGATGCACAGCCTGTTCACTGATTCTGGTTACAATGTAGATACTGCCGACTCGGTTGATAGCGCTTGGAAGCTCCTACGTGAAGAGACTTTCGCCCTTGCCATTCTAGATGTTCGCTTAGTTGATAAGGATCCTTATGACGTTCAAGGAGTTGAACTCCTTGAACAGATGAAGGAACGTCTAGAAGACAGTTTCCCGGTGGTGATTATGACGGGATACAGTTTTGAGGGGCTTGAGCAAATACTAAGAGATGAGTATGGCGTGCGGGCTTTTGTCAACAAAGGAACTCTTGAAGATGCAAGGGACTTCAAATCCTTGGTAGCTTCAATTCTCGGCAGTTGACTGGGGATTGGTACTGATCAAGAAAAGGGGCTTACGAATGTGGGGACGGGTTCTCGTTGTAGAGAATACAACACCTTATGCTGAACAGGCTTGTCGACAATTACAGGTTATGGGTATCTCGGCCAAGGCTGTTCCAGCTCCAGATGAATTCAATGAGTTTCGGGCTCTGTCAGAAAGAAGATACCGAGAAGCCGTATTGGGTAAGGTGCGATCGTATCTTGGTGAAGAGAACTACGATGTCATCGTAGTCAACTTGCATCTTCTTGACGATGGAGATCATGTCCTAGAGGGAGGCGATTATCTTGGTATAGATGTTCTGCAGGAAGCAATTGTCAGGCAACCAAGTATATATCAGGTAATTTGCACAGGGCACAAAGGGCGAGATATTTTCTTTCTTGATCGTTACCCTGATGCGGAGATTGTCCACAAAGAAGCAGATCAAGAAGGGATAAGAGGACTCTGTGAAGCTGTTAGGAAGGTGCTTGTTCAAGGATATCCTGTCAGGAAAAGAATTGAAGAGCGTCCATATGAACTGAAGGGGGTCAATAGCCAAATCTACAGGTTTCTTCACAACAGTGGCGTGATCTTTCGTACTCTCTCAATGATAGACGACTATGATGATCGGCTTGTAAGAGCTTTGTCTGGGGATCTGGAAGACGAGCGCCTTGGAGAGACTGAAAAGTACTTGCGAGACTTATGGAATCTAGAAGCTGGACTTCCTGTCTACCCGCTCATTAGAAAACTTGGCACTATGGAGTGTGATCGTGTTTTCTGGAAAGAGCATCGCGATCATGTTCGTCATACGCTTCTCGTATATTTATTGGGGCTCTATTTCTACTATGGCTCCAGTGGGATAAGAGAGGCCCTTGACTCGGAGATGTCAGAGGCAGAATTCCTGTTAGCTTGGAAAATCACCGCACTGTTTCACGACTTAGGATATGTGTTTGAAGTAGAATACGAAGAAAAAGGAAAGACCTACGAAGCCGCTTTTGAAGAGCTTAATAACCTGAGAAAAGGCTGTCTCTACCATTATGCTGAATCGCGTGGTCTCTCTGTGCTGAAAGCGGAGAATGATAGAATCCGAAAGCAGGGAAAGATATACATAGATGATGTGGATTCTGAGCAGATTGAAACCCTCACAACATTCGGTGACTTAGATCTATTTGCGGTCCTTGAGCCTTCAGCTGGCAGGGCGTGTCTCGGGGAGCGAGGCAACAGCCTTCGTGAGTATTGGAATTACGCTATGTCAAATTCGACTTGGGATCGAGGACGTGAAGGATATGTAGATCACGGTATTGCAGGCGCTCTAGTGTTGCTTCAGCAATTTCACTCCCTCAAGGATTTCGTTGAAAAAGCAAAGCTGAAGCTAGAAGAAGAGTCTGAACTGGTTTCAAGCAAGACCGCCGAACTCATTAGAGAGCTGAATGAAGAAGTTGAAGAATATGAAACCGCAGTGCATACAGCAGCTTCCGCGATAGCTTTGCACAACATAAATGTAGATAATTGGGACCACAGTGATGCTTACATCAAATCGGGGGGAGAGCTTACTCTCAATCAGTATCGACTCTCCTTGAAGAATATTCCTTTGGCGTTCCTCTTGGCTCTGTCAGACAATCTACAGTCTTGGGGCCGTCCGAAGTATTCCTATCCGGAAGAGTCTCAATACGCTGCTCAGGCTCAAGACGTAGCCATTGGATTTGATGAAGAGAAGATTGTTATCACATACAAAACCGATCCTCTCCAGAGCACTGAGGAATCTCTTTTCTCCAAGAAGATAGAGCAAATGTCCCATTACATGTTGCTAGATGATCTTAACTTGCTCTTAAGGAAAGGGACATTACTATCAGATTCCTGATACTATTCTGTTGAGACTCTGATACAGCTTCGTTCCTAGAGAAAGCATTGTTGAGGCTAATTAGATGAGTCGTCGTATCTTTGTGTTTAGCTACTTAGTGTTTCTCTCCATTCTAGTTCTTTCTTGTCAATCATCCTACGACGCTACCTCTGCCCTTGTCTCTACTCCTCCCCCTCCCCCCTCCTCCCTCCTCGATGACATCACCGCCCTCGACCCCCACACCGTCCAGTTCACCCTCACCCGACCCGACGCCGCCTTCCTCCAGAAGCTCGCCTTCCCCGCTTCGGACCCCAGAGCCCGGCCAACATCATCCG
>WJKO01000720.1 GCA_014729055.1 Promethearchaeota archaeon
CTATTATAGGCATCTATAAGTTCATATATAAGCATCTATAAGTTCATAGACAATTATTCACATTGCTTTGAGAATAAAAACCCTAAAATGAAACTCCAAGCATCATTTTCGACAATATATTCATCAGATCCTAGTTTGTCTACTAAATCAACCAATTCTTGCGGAGTTTTCCAGAAAATTTCTATATCTTCAGTGGGTTCTTGATGGCTTTCTGGTACTTGATGGTCATCAACCACACATTCAACAAGATAATTAGACTCATCAGAGAGCCCAGTGCTTTTAGCGAGCAAAGGACTGACACTTTTGATCTCAGCATCATAGCCAGTTTCTTCTTTTAACTCCCGTAGTGCGGCATCCTCGATACTTTCATCATCTTCAATTAATCCGCCCGGAAATCCTATTGCTTTTTTGTTAACTGTAACACGCGGCTGAGAAATGAAGAGAATCTTGTTTGTTTTCATGCATCGGCAGATAATCATAACGACTTTTTTGTCATTGGCACGTGAGATATAGCTCCAAGTCCTCTCTTTGTTTGCTTTATCCAGATAAGTTGATTTTTTGAATACAAGCCATTTAGTTTTGGCAACTATTTCTATCTTGTTAATCTTCATTAGTATATCGTAAAAGAAAACAGATAAAAATCTTTTGGAAGATCGTGATAACATTTGGTAGTTTATTGTTGATATTTTCAATTTTCATTTCCTAAGTACTTCGAATTTTAAAATATATGTAGAATCGGGCGTCCATTTCAATATGTTGACTCCGATCTCTTTATCATAAAGACTTCTTAATAGAAAAGATAACAACTGGGGATGCTGCTCTGAGTCTGAGTTTTTTGATTTACTTTCCTCGCTATCGATAAAGAAAAGCTGATCATTTTCATTCGCTTCAATTATACCTGATTTCTCAATTGTGTTATCTTGATTTTTAATTTTTAAGACGATCTCTTTACCCAAATATTCTTCTATTATCTCAATAAGAGGAATATCAAATATATTCGGATTTTGCGGAGTAAGCTGCATTTTTATAACGAGTTGCTGTTCATCATTTTCACTTAGTTCCCCCGTATTTCTAAGGTAATATATTGGTATATGGTCAAAGTCAACTGCGTTATCGATTTTTGCTCCAGGAGGCAACGGATAGGTTCCTTTCAATATTTTGTCCTCTGTTTTATGGAGAAAATCATTTAGTTTATCCTTTAATTCGTTAAATTTATCAATATATTCATTGGGAACTATTCCATCTTTTATTAAATTGTTTTCTTCGAGAGGATCTTCCTTTAAGTCATAGAACTCTACTGGATCGCGCGTCGTGTTGTTACCCTTGTTCTTCCATTCTTTCCAAGATACATTGTGTTGAATATCTCCTGGCACACCTTGTATAAGAGAAACTTTATCCGCAGCATAATTTATAATATATTTAAACCTATTAGTTTGAATTGCGCGCATGGGATTATATTTGTCATGATAAGTTAGTTCCGTGAAAATATAATCATGTATTTCAGATTCTTCATCTTGTTTATTAGAAGTTAATAAAGATGCGTAAGACTGACCCATAAATTCTGGGTGAGGAGGGACGCCACATAAATCGCAAATAGTTGGGGCAAAATCAATAGAACTTAACAAGGAATGAACTCGCTTATTTTTAGGAAATCTGGATGGAAAAGACCATATCATTAAATCGTGGTTACCGGGGTTATATAGTGTACCTTTTGCACGAGGATGGGCTATTCCATGATCCGTTGTAACAATGACAATAGTATTATCATCTAACTGGTATTTTTTCAGAAGTTTCATTACTCTCCCCACAAAGTCGTCATATTTCTGAAGCGCACCATAAAAAGACCCGATATGTTTGCGAATTTTAGGAGTATCAGGTAAGAAGGACGGAACCTCGATATTTTCTGGGCTAAATTTTTCTTCCTCCGTAACCCATTTTTCCCAATTAAGATGTACTTCATGAGTTCCAATGCTTAACCAATAAGGTTTTCCTTTTTTATTTGCCTCTTTGATTAATCCAAATGTACGTTCAATTTCACCCAACAATGGCTGACAATTAGCAAATGGATTCGGTACATATACTTCTTGGTATCCCAATTTCTTAGGGTCTTCTTTAGTCTCATGCTGGAATCCTATGAGCTTAGTCTTATAGCCGTTATTTTTAAACTGATGAAATAAGGTTTTTTGTTTTTCTGAGATTTCAAACCCTCTATGAGTTAAACCAATGAGCCCATTTACATGAGGGTGTTTAGATGTAATCAGCGAACCACGAGCTGGAGAACATTGCGGCGCTGTTCCAAAATGATTGGTTAACATTACACCATTTTTTGCAACCTTATTGATATTTGGAGTCTTCATAAGAGAACTCGCACATGGACCATATTCAGCGTAAGAAGACGCTGCAATTCCTTGGTCATGCGTGATAAGGTATAATACGTTCGGTTTATCGGATTTCGTTTTCATTTTCGACCAGTTCCTCCCTTCTGTGTTTTAATCTTAGTCATTCTAATAACATTTGAGTTTTATTTCTTAGATTTAGCATAATTTAATGTAACTTAATTTGATTTTGATTTTGCATAGATCTAGAACTATTTTGTAATTTTTGAACTGAATTTAAATACTCCAGGGACATTTCCCCTTAATTCCGCCAATGTAAAGAATATGGCTTGAATCGGGACTATTTCATAGATAGGGCATAGAAATCGGTTCTTTATTCCGTGTAAAAATACCAAGACATTCGGATCCTTTTCAAATGATAGTGCTTGATTTTCAGAATTTGTAATTAGGATTACGCGTCCTGGGTTAGAACCTATCCATTTCCTTGAAATATTCATTATCAATTTTGAAACAGAATTTCTATCTTCTGGAGAATTTGAGATTATTACTGCACGATAATCTTGATTAATGATTTCTATACAACCATGTCTAAACATACTTATAGAAATGCTCTCGGAGTAGACTTTTGCAACCTCTTTCGTATTGAGTGCCGCTTGACCTGTCGTTGCTAAACCTGTACCCCTCGATATATAATTTATAAAAGCGGGAGGCACCGCCTTTTCAGTTGATCCTTTGGATGATTTTTGACTATTAAGTGTTAGGAAGTTTCCCAACATTACCTTTAGAGTAGCCCAATTATCCATGATATCTTGTATGGCGTCAGCGATCTGTTTTATTTCTTCTTGAAGATCTATCATGAGGTTATTAATTGTTATATCTGATAAGGTGAAAGTGACACTTCGCTCAATTGTTAAGGCAAGAATATAAATAACTAACAGAGAGCAAAGATAGGTTTTATTCGTAACGGATTGTTCTTCTCCCGCGAACATATACATTGTATGAAAGGCGGTTTTATCTAAAGTCGATCCTTTAGTATTTGTAATACACCAGATGTTTTTATATGGAAAGCGATTTTTCTCAAGCTTGTTTAGGATCTCAATAATCTCTCCTGATTCTCCAGATTGTGAAACGAAAATGAGTAGTATATCATCGTCATTTTGATTAAATGTCTGAAAATAAAGTAGTTCTCCAGCGTCTTGTACTTCACAATCAATCTGTGTCCTATTCTTAATAGTATTCTCATTTAAATATTGGTATGCAATTAGTGCGGCGTAATAGCTAGTCCCAATACCTATAAAGACTATTTTTCGAATCGGTTTCGATACCTTTTGATTATGAATTTGATAAAATTTGTCATAGGTTTCATCAATTATTCTATATTTTTCTTCTTCATATTTCTCAAGACACTCTAAAAGAACTTTAGGTTGCGTAAATATCTCCCTTTTAAATTGGTTTTCGCTCTTATTTTTCATTATTTTCGCCTTTTATTGCCTTTATTAACCTTATTTCGTAGTTCTTCGCATTCCTTATTTTCTATGATCTTAAAGTTAAAATTCTATGATTAGCTATGGTTAACTATAGATTACTATAGTAATGATTGGAAATAAAAAACTGGTGAAGATAAAAAAATGAAAGATAACACTAATATTTGTCCCCATGGTCTATTGTATTCTGAATGCAATGCTTGCCGGATGGCTACTAAAGTTAAACCCAAGATTCGATTAGTAGAAGATAAACGATCTTATGAATTTGAACCCCCCCATCCAGAATTGTTTAATTTTGATATAAATAGTGTACCTACTTCGATAATTAAACCTTTATCTTCACTAGAAGACCGGGTTGATCCTATAACTCGTCCATCAATAACCTCAAGTGGTATGCATAGTAATCAAAAATCACTGATTGAACAGCGCAAGGAATTACTAAGGAAAAAAGTACCATCTATGAAGGATTATGAACCAACTGATATAACTGAAATTGCCGATCTTGAAAAGAAATTCTTAAAAAAAAAGAAATAGACCTACATTTTAGACAAGAAGCATAAAATTAGAATATTAATGAAAGCGAGCTGATACCAGAGAACGTAATACTGACAGATATACCTAAGTAATATCTGAAATTGCTATAATTTTATATAGAGAGATTAATTCTCTTAAGCTTGAGAAAAGAAAAAGAAATAGATACAAATGTACTTGCTCGTATCAGAAATTAAGTGTAGCAATATTAGTTAAATATTGAAAACTATACGTATTTTTACGTAGAAGTGTAAAAATTATGAAATACGCAGATAGGATGGAACGTTTGGGGACAGAAACAGCATTTGCAGTTCTATCACAAATTCAAGATTTTCCTCCCGAACGCAGGGAACATGTAATATCATTTGCAATTGGAGAACCTGATTTTGATACTCCAGAACATATAAAACAAGCGGCAATTGAGTCAATTAATAACAATCGAACACATTATACACCGAGTGCGGGTATTCCCGAACTAAGAGAAGCAATAGCTGAATATGTAAGTAAGCAAAAAAATCTGAATATTACTTCGGAAAACGTATGCGTGTTGCCAAGTGCAAAATTTATCATTAATCTCTCGATAGCCACATGTACGGATCCAGGCGATGAAATAATCTACCCTAATCCGGGATACCCGATTTATGAGAGCCAGATCAGAGTATTTGGATGTACGCCAATAGCAGCGCCATTAATCGAAGAAGAAGAGTGGGGATTTGATATAGATAGATTGAGGAATCTCATGAACGATAGAACTAAAATGATTATATTAAACAACCCAAATAACCCATGTGGATCGGTATTATCAAATCGACAGCTTGAAGCGTTACGAGAGCTTGCACTGCAACATGATTTATGGGTCTTGTCTGATGAAATTTATTCAAACTTGGTATATGATAATTTAACATTCCATTCTATTGCCGAGCTCCCTGATATGCAAGAAAGGACTATTATACTTGATGGCTATTCCAAGTTTTTCGCAATGACTGGCTGGCGTTTAGGATATGCAATTTCTAACCCACAATTAATAGATTATTTTGCTCGATGGGCTACCAATACCATTTCGTGTACTGCAACTTTTGTTCAAGATGCAGGAGTAGCTGCTATGAAAGAATCGATGGATCCTTCATGGGCAATGGTGCGTCAATTCGAGGAACGGCGTAATTTAATATGCGAACGCCTTAATGATATAGAAGGAATATCCGTTACACCCCCTAAAGGTGCATTCTATGTATTTGCAAATGTGACGGAAGCGTGTGAAAAGAAAGGATTTAAAGACTCATTACAGTTTCAAGAGAGATTATTGGATGAACAAGATGTTGCTGTGTTAGCGAGAAATTTCTTCGGACACAAAGATCCAGACGAACGCCAAGAATATATCCGCTTTTCATATTGTGTTTCAACTGAAGACATTAAAGAAGGTATTTCACGGATTAAAACATTCGTAGAAGGGTAAGATTTCACAGATTAAGAATTCACAGATTAAGAATTAAAAAAATAAGAAATAGCATTAAAAATAAAAAATCGTATTTCATTGATTAATATAGAGAAAAAAAGTAATTACGTTTAAGATAAAAATTTATCTTATTATTAAGATTAAAAAATTATTGTATTGAAAAGCCGCGTGTGTCGGGCGTTTGTATTAATATTTAAAACTAACACTAGACAAAGATGTAATAAAATGGCATTAGAGGAAAATCTAAAAAGCTTAGTTACTTTTATGGCTTTTCCGGGACCGCGGCTCGGGCGATCTGCTCAATTAGGCGAGGCACCGGAGAAATATTTAAAGGAATCAATAGACTTTGTTGCAAAAACTAATTTCTTTAACGCCGTAGAAGTAACACGGATAAAAGATCCAGTTATTCGAGCGAATATGACAAAACTATATAAAAAACACAAATTCTATGTTACGTATTGTGCACAACCAGTTCAGTTAATTAACGAGGATAATCTTATAGAACCAACGGATATAAGTTCTATCAATGAACTTGAAAGAAAGAACGCAGTAACACGGCTGAAAGAATGTATGGACGAAGCATATGAAATAGGAGCAAAACAATTTTGTTTTCTCAGCGGTGAAGATCCAGGAACTGAAGGAGGATTAGGACAACGGAATTCTGCATTTTATGCGTTACTTAAATCTATCCGCGAATTATGTGAGTATGCTGAGGAGAAAGATAAAGAATATAAACGGAAAAAGGCATTGAAGATTACTTTAGAGACTTTTGATCGATTAGATGATCGCAATATGAAGCATCAATTTATGGGTCCTACGAATGAAGCACGCAGACTAGCAGAAACTCTTGTCGATGAAGACGGATATACCAATTTTGGTTTATTATATGATTTATCTCATATGTTTCTACTACGAGAAGGATTTGAACATGAGAATACAGAGTCATTGACGGTCTTAGCACCTTATCTCAATTGGGCGCATATTGCAAACTCTGTAACTGATAAAGAAGACGAATATTACGGGGACACCCATGTAAGTGCAGATTATACCAATGGAACAGTGACACCAGAGGTTTTAGCGGATTTCATTAAAACACTAAACGAAATAAATTTCGAGGGCGGCGTGGGATTTGAATACATGCCTCATGGACGACAATTGAGTGAATCGGTAGTAAATATAGCGGTAGCAGCATATCAAGAGGCAGCGCAACAAATTGATGTAAATTATGCAATAGGTGGATATAGATTTAAGACACGTCGATTCTTACCTGAAAAGGTATTCTTCATGCTTACGGATACAAAACTGAAGAAACCAGAAATTATCATGGAGAAATATAAGAGCAGAAAGATCCGACCTAAACCATATGATTCAAACCTATTGATCATTGCAGCAGACCATCCAGGTCGAAATGTAACGCAAGTCGGTGATGATCCCTATTTGATGGGAGATAGACAGCAATATATCGGAAGAATCGTAAGAACACTAATCGATGACCGTGTTGATGGAATAATGACTACACCTGATATTCTTGACGATTTAATGGTATTGGACTATTTAGTCACAGAAGCAGGTGGAAAAAGTTTCGTTGACAATAAGATCCTAATCGGATGCACAAATCGGGGCGGGTTACAAGGTTCAGAATATGAAATGGACGACCGAATAACTGCATATCGGATTGATGAAATCGCAGAACGGAAACTTGACGGAGCAAAAATGATGTTCCGGATTGATTTGGAAACAAGACAAGCGAGATACTCTCAATATACCGTTGAACGTTGTGCAAATTTGATTCGTGAATGTACAAAATACGGCTTGGAAGCATATATTGAACCTTTACCTGTTCGTCAAACTCGAGATGGATACGTTGTTAAAATGGAATACGGTGAGTTAATAAAGACAATAGGTATTGCAACAGCACTCGGAGGCACATCAGAACGTACTTGGTTAAAAGTCCCATACGTAGACAACTTTGAAATGGTCGCGCGCAGCACTTCAAATCCAATACTATTATTAGGTGGAGCAAGTACAGGCAAGCCCACTGATATTATTGAAAATTTTGAGAAAGGAATGGGTGCTGGACCAAATGTAAAAGGATGTATGGTCGGGCGCAATCTATTATATCCCGGATTCGATGATCCACTTGCGGTTTTAGTTGGTGTTTCACGAATTGTGCACGAACAAGATACTGCAGAGGACGCAGTTAAAGTTCTGGCAGAACAAAGAGGTAAAAATATGGACTTTTTAACATCATTATTGATGATGAAACCCACAAAAACTGGATAATTGAAGGATCTTTATCAAAAATATAATTTCCCTTTTTTTTTAATCTATATGAGAAAAAATAGAAAGAAATAGAAACTAGTTTTTCAAATGTTTTTTAGACTTTCAAATGTATATGTTTTTTCTTAGCAATCAAACTAGCAGTTACACCGATTAAAATTAACAACATACTTGGTAAATATCCTGGTATCCCATCCGTTTTACTTGAAGTAAAAACTATTATCTCGGGATCCCAAATAATTTCAGAAGCGTTCCCATAGGGAATATCTGGAAAATATGTGCCCCAATAACACCAATCATTACCATTGACATTATACTCAAAAGAATAGGAAGAATCAAGAGTTCCAGGAATTACAGCCGATGTATTCGTTACAATATCATAATTACTGCTTAGATTAAATGAACCTAATTTCTGTGCCCCCGATAAATATTGACCAGTCATGTTATTATCTTCAATTTCCGGTAATATCGAATCATCTTCAGTGCCTAGAAAATACCGATTTTCCAAATAAAACGTGTAGTTATCTCCTACATTACCATTGGTAAAGGTAACATTATTGATATCTAAGAATGTGTCGATTTTGATAGAAGTCATTGTGGAATTGTGAAGAATATGGAACGCAAATTCCGCGGTTATATTGTTTTCGATCACATTGCTTTGTTCAGGATACAATGTTATGTTAGTAAAAGTGCAATTAAAGTTCAATATCTGATTATCGCTCGCATCTTGTGTGAAATACACTTCACCATGACTAAATTCTGAACGATATCCAACGCTCATAGGCGGTATGGATGATCCAATACGTTCGTTGTAATCTGTTGTATATATACAAACACCCCACACACCAAATGTAGATCTGCGGTAGACTTCTTCCGTATCATAAAATCCTAAGGAAATGTCCCATTTTCTAACCATAAGGCCGCTTGCTTCGCCATAATCTTGATAAAATAAGATTTCAACGTCATTGTCATATGTTATTCTAAGCTCTTCATATTCTGCACCATTGTAATCATTAATTCCAGTCTTCCAACTGTATAATGGGATTTCTGCATCTGCTCCCAATACTGCCGGATTTCTAATGCAATTAACAAGTATCGGAAGCAATATAATGGCAATTAGTATTCTAAATTTCAAGGTAGATTTTTTTTTCATATTAAGTGCCCCTCTTTTTTATGTAAAAATTAGATTTTTTCTCTATTTATAATTTAAAGATTTCTTATGTCATCTATTGTAATTATCTAAATTTTTATTTAATAAAATCTAGATTATATTGGGATTATGCCAAAGGAAGATAGAATTCGGAAGAAAGCTCGTAAATCGCTTGATCGCGCGGAAGTATTCATGGCGGATGAAAGATACGATAGAGCTTATAAAGACTTTTTGAAAGCCGGAGAGAAATATACTGAACTTAGGGAATACAAAGTTGCCGAACAATGCTATTATTATGCGGCACGAGCGTTAGTGCATGAACAGAAATTTCTTGATGGGGCTAATGCCATGCGAGATGCAGCAAATTCATGTATTCATTTAGGGAACTACCAAAAAGCGGCAGATTATTATGATGTATCTGCAAAATACGCACTAAAATCAAGTAAAAGAGAAGCAGAATTTCGCTCTATTTTATCCAGCTGTTTTGCTTATTTATGTTGGTTTCTAAAAGGACAACAAGATAAGGGTCTTGCATTTATTAAAAGAATCAAAAAACAAGTTGATTCTAGAGAATTTGCTGAAAATCGACTTACGCGACTCGTTAAAGGATTGACTCTCGCAATAATTAACCGTGACGATTCTGCGTTAAAGGTCCTTGAAGAAGAATTCATTGAGTATAAATTTCGAGAAAGCGAAACAAAACTAATAAAAGACGCATTACTTCTCGCAAAAACGCATTTATTATTGAATTTCGGATTAGATATACCTGAGAAAGAAGTTACGAGAGAAGATAGAATTTCTTTTAATTTGTTTGTGGATATTTCAAGATTGAAAGAACTTCGAGATGATCCTTATTTAGCACACAAATTTAAATCAATTAAGATTATCGACGCAGGAGTAACATTAAGTGACAATTTAAGTAGCAAAAAGACACCAGAACTTCCTATGAATATCGAACAGAAAAGATTTGAACTTGAGTTTAGTGCCAGAGCAAATTTTGCCGGAGAAGGTTTTATAGGTCCTGTTATTTTTACATTGGAACTTGACGAAAGATTATATTTCTTTGCTAAGACGAAATCTCACGAAATCTCTGTGAAGTCACCTCCCGCCCAATTGGGTATCAATCTCAAACCATTGACCAACCCGATTATTAACCAAACCTTTCCTATGGAGGTTAAAATCCACAATCCTAGTGATGCTGATGTATCCAATATTACGATTGAATTTGAATTGCCCAAGGGACTTCGCCTTATGCGAGGTACTTCAAGAAAAAATATATTTCAACTCATTCGTAACGAACAATTCACGTGGCAGATCTCATTAAAGCCATTAGAACCGGGAGAGCACAAGATTAAGGTAACAATGACCTTTTTTGACCAAGATGGAAAACAAATAGGTCCAA
>WJKO01000721.1 GCA_014729055.1 Promethearchaeota archaeon
ATAAGGGAAGGATTGATAATTGGTGTTTAGCCAAAAATAATGATGCCATAGAAATATGTTTGGATCAATTCGAAGATAAAATAAAATCGATCAAATACTGCGCAGAGTGTTTTCCTAGATTTTTCATTAATTACGGACCGGGAATTATGGGATCTATTTTCGGAATCTCTCCTAAATTCGAGAACCAAACTGTTTGGTTTAGATTTCCAAAGAAGATAGATGAAATTGTAGATCATCTTGAAAGCGTGAAGTTAAATGCAAATAATGAATGGTATTGTCGTTTAAAACGTGTTACTGAGACAGCTGCAATCCGAGCGAAAGGAAAATACTCGATTGGAATGACCGATCTTGGAGGTGTCTTGGACATTTTGTCTTCATTTTTAGGTCCAACTGCGTTAATTCTTGGAATGAAAAAATATCCCGGAATAATTGATACATCTCGAGCTATAATATTGGAGAAAATGATGATAGTATATGATAAACTTCAGAAAATTATAGATCGTAATTGTAGAAGCTGTTCTTCATGGCTTAATATTTGGAATGAAAAACATTGGTATCCTATCCAATGTGACTTCAGTGCGCTCTTATCTCCTAAATATTATAAAAGATTTGTTCTACCTGATATTCAAACTCAAGCCGAGTCCTTAGACTATAGCATTTATCATTTAGATGGTCCTGATGCCCTAATTCATGTAGATGATATTCTCTCAATACCAGAGATTACGGGAATTCAATGGGTTCCGGGGATAAATGCACCTTCATATTGTTCCGAACAATGGATGCCGTTATACCGAAAGGTATTAACTTCTAAAAAAAATCTTGTATTAGATGCAAGCCAAGAACAAGTCCCATTTCTCTATAATAATCTCGACAATCAAGGACTTCTAGTAAATACCCATTTTAGTGGAGACATTTTTGCAGAATTTTATCTTCCTAAATTCATGGGGGGTTTAGGTGGAGAAGATATAGATGATTAATCCAAATCCTTGATATCTTATTCAGCTCTAAATTTTTATTTGATTTTAAATAGATATGAATGATCATGAAAAAAGGAAAATATAAGATAGATTCTGATGAAAATTCTGATTTTATGTACAATGTAATCCGCGAAATTGTTACGAAAATAGGTCCAAGACCCTCAGGGAGTGAAAATGAGAAAAAGACGGCAGAACTTATTAAGTCTATCCTTGAAAACTATTGTGATGAAACTCATATCGAACATTTTAACGCATATCCTCGTGCGTTCTTAGGTTGGTTTAAAATCGTTATACCGATGATTATACTTTCATATTTTGTCTATTTTCTTTCTGATTTAATTACACCTTTCGTTACATCATTAATTGGATTATCCCTAACATTATTGGCGTTATTTATTTTATATAAACATTTTTTAAGTTATGAAATTTGGACTCCAAAGATATTCCCGTATAAAGAAAAACAATCGCAAAATGTGGTGGGCATAATTAAACCTAAAAAAAACCCCAAAAAACGGGTAGTTCTAAGCGCACACATGGATAGTTGTTTTAGATTTAGTTTAATCGAATATACCAGACAAGGATATGTATATTTCATTGCAAGTGGGATCTTAGGCGTTGCACAATTCATTTTAATCCATGTATCGAGATTGATATACGTATTAGTAAATTGGCCCGAAAAATCTCACTGGACATATTTTGTCAATTGGATCATAGTAATCGTACCTTTTTTTATGACGTTCTTTATTTTTGTTATGGGGCAACATGAGAAAATCTTTTACGGGTCGTTTAGAAAAATGGATAAAATGGGATATATAACCATTATTGGATGCTTAACGTATTCAATGACCGTGGTTCTTGCTTTTTATCGATATTTAATGACAGATCCTACCTTGATTAAATCCGCAGGAATTCTAATGATTGTATCTGTTCCTTATTTAGTAGGCTTATTTTTTTACCTTAGTAAGCATAGTAATAATTCAGCAATAGATAATCTCACAGCCGTCGCACCATGCATTTGTGCAGCTAAAATTTTGAAAGAATATCAAGAAAAATATCAAGATAAATTCCCGAATGAAACAGAAGTAGTAATAGCGATAGTTGGTTCAGAAGAGGTGGGTCTAATTGGTTCTTACAACTTTGCAAAGCGCCACGCTGAGGAATATAATAAAATTGATACCACGTGTATTAATTTAGAGTCTTTAGAGGAATCACGTTATCAAAGAATCTATATGATTGAAGAAACTACAAAAACTGAGCTGAGCCCTGAAGTATATGAACCTTTAGCAAAATGTAGTGAGGAATTAGGTATTGAAACCCATTTACGAGGTATGCCCGGCATTGCTGGAGGAACAGACGCCACAGGATTAGTAAGGGGGGGTTTAAAAGCAACATCAATCGAGGGTATCAACTATAAAGATTATATGTATTGGTATCATTCTACTCGAGATAATATAGATATGATCAATAAAGAGAGAAGACCTTGTATGGATGTAGGGAAAGATTGGAAACATCGCAATATACGTTGTGCAATGGAAAATGCACTTAAAACGATATTATTATATATCGAAAAGAAAGACAAAGGAGAAATATAGATTTTATATCTAAAAACAAGAATTCTTTAAGGAACAAGGTGAAAAGAATAATTGGTGATTTAAAGATGTCTGAAGAAATGAGTTTTGTAGACAAAATGAAAAACTATTTCAATGAAGTAGTGAATAAATTGGAAGCTATACGCACTCAATTGTCTAAAACAATCGGAGAAAACGAAGAGATGCTTGATGCTTATGAAAAATTAAACAAAGAAACCGAAGAAGGAATTGATTCATATAAGACCTACGGTGAAGAAGAGACTCCGGGTCTGCAAGAAGCTTTAGCAAGCATTTGCGATGCATTACATAAAGAAAACGAAGAAAGGGTTGAGATGGTACACGAGATGAAACACCAGTTTATAGGCCCACTAAAGGAATTACTTGAAGAATGGAAAAGTAAGAATACCGAGATTCGGGAACATAAAAAAGCACAAAAGAAGTTTGAAAAAATCGAGAAAAAACTGGAAAAAGTCAAGGATAAACCCGAAGCGAAAAGAAAACCTAATGAACTCAAAGACAAGGAAGCAGAATACCAAAAGGCAAAGGAACAGATGGATAAAGAACAGAATGATGTGATAGACGCGACCTTGAATTTTAATAAGAAAAAAGTCGAAACGGTTGATTCAGCTTTAAAAAACATGCTTTCGATTCGGATAGAATTTCATAAAAATTGTTTGGCCGTCTTAGAACAAGTTCAACCTAAGCTCGATGCTGTAGATCCTGAAGCAGAAAACGATGTTGTTATTGATTTACCGACAGAAGAATAACCCATAAGATTTTTCTCTTTTATTACAATATATCCTTTTTTTTATAATATTTTGCATAATCTGATAATAATTTATCTGGATCTCCCGTTAAGGA
>WJKO01000070.1 GCA_014729055.1 Promethearchaeota archaeon
CCGAAGAGCACCATTGCAAATAAAAGAGCGGGGATCCAGTTGATCATAATATCCGAAATAATTGGAGCATACTTATTCTTTGCATAAGATGCCAACAACCCGATGATTCCGAATACCACGCTTAACATAACCATGGGGTCACTCATTATCCCGGTAAAAAGTGCAAGTATTTGAGAATCTTGAGTAGCTCCTTTGGGTAAAAATGTCCCCTCGATCAAACCATTTTCTGCTAACGTGTGTAATAAGAGGATAAAGCCCGCAGCTATAAGGGCACATGTAATAACCCCTTGTTTTTCGTGAACCTGTTCTGCCATTTCTGGCTGAGTTTCAGAAAGGGGGATGACTTCATCAATTAATCTATGTTTCGACGATTTATCCGATTGTGCTGCAGCGATCCCCAGATATGCGACAATTATACCTAAAACGATTACGGTAACATAGATATATGGCTCAGTGGACAGCAGTTGAACAATTTCAAGGTCGACCAAGTAATAGATAATAATTCCCAGCCCGATAAAATCAACTAAGAGGGGAATATTTACTTCCTTTTTTCCTATCACCAGATCAAACTTATTTACCCTTATACTGATATAATGGCTCATTATTGAGGCAAACAATGCCAACGGAATGAGTATATAGTAGAGTTCCATTTTATTTTTTTCTCCTTAAGTCGTGTAATAACATATATAGAAAAACCGATAATAACCCGTAAAATACATACTGAAAAAATGGATATAATGGACCCGCAGGATATGGAGACGCCATCATACCCGATATTATTATCCCCATAAATGCACCAACATAGATTGCCGTCATTATACACGTTTCCCTCCGTTTTTCTGCATCAAACAGCGGAATGACAATAAAGAACGCCAGAAAGAAATATGCCGGAATACTAAAAGGTAGTGCATTAGAGATAAACGCAACAAACACCGTTGTGGCTGTTCCTATCAGCAATATCTTGAACACAACGCTGTATAAAAAGTTACGCTGTAATACGATAATAACGATAATAATAACAATTATTGCAAGCAAAATTACAAATGATAACGATACATTTTCGCCGAGAGATGCGATAAGATTCCCGGAATTCGCAAGGGAATTATTCAATGCATGCAAAACCATCGCACTGAAAATACCGAATTTCAAGCTGATATAGGCACAAAATGCACCCAACACCATTAATTCCAGAATAATATAATAGACTGCACCTGAATCCACAAAATCTTGATAATACGTTTGATATTTCGGAAAGTGCATAAGTCCGAATGCAACCGCATTTATCACTACCGCAATAGCATTTCTTACCGATTTTGAACACTCAATGAGGTTTAAGATTAAAATACTGAAATATAGAATTGTTCCGCGGAAAAACATCTCCTCCACCGGAATAATAATTATGAATTCTATAAGCAGAGAGTCCAGCGCAGATAACGACGCTTGTCTGACTGCAGCTTGATTGAGCAAGTCGCTGATCTTACTGCCTAAAACTACGCTCAAGATGACAATACAAATAATTCCGCCGAACAAAAACGTAATGCTCCTCGTGAATTTTTGTTTGTTAAATTTAATTGGAGTTGACTTATGATTTTTCACGAGAAATATAACAGGATACACCGCTCCAAAGATGAAGAAGAACCATAAGTCCGACAAGATACCGAGAATTTCGAGATCCTGCTTTAACAGATAATATGCTCCCATTAGGGGGATAAGAATGATATAGATTCCAATGGCAATAAGATCAAATCTTTCTTTATATCCTATGAGTTCATCATCAAACAAGAGATCTTCTTCCAAATTTGAAGTATCTCGACCAATACTTTGGATTAAAGGTTTCATTTATCTTCCTCCATTTCTTCGATATCACGAATCTTTTTAGATAATTCAACGATTTGCTCTTTTTGTACAATACCAACAATATATTTGCTCGCATAAGACATTGCAAATATGATAATTCCCACGTGAATTATCCATTGCACCACAGCCACGATTGTATATATTAATTGCTTCAGCCAACTTGGGATAATCCAAGGTACAAAAGGAATATTAAATCCCGTTGTACTGTAATCATTCAATACCTCAATAATGTAAAAGACCAAGATAAAAATGCTGATAATAACAAGGAAAATCTCATAGGTAAATACTGCCGTCTTTCTGGAAATAAATCCGAGGGCAAAGATGAGCAAATAACATGCCAGAATAACCAATCCTGTGATTACCAAATAGGGTGCCCCTTCCGGGATATAAAGACCGCTAGTAGCATAGGAATACGTAACAGAATGTTGATCGCTCGTATCTTTATCACTTTCAATGTGCAACTCAATGTTATAATCTAGATTGGGATTAATTGGATCAGAGGGAATAATTTTAAACATAAAGAAAACAAATAACTCATCTTTCTGATCGGGATAATTGATAAATATTGAATTAAAAGCTTCCACCCAATTACCCGCTAAAAGTGCTATCCATGCATCTAATGATATTGCACCCCAGTCTTGATCTTCGGCAAACTCAACCTTCCACTGTTGCTCATCTTCCATAGACGTTTCAGACGGACTGGCTATATTCGACTGGTCGCTATACCATGGACCTGGTATTACCGCTGCGTCCCTTTCCCAATCATAGGTATCCGAAAATAATCTAACTATCTCAACAGATTCAACTTCAAAATTAAAATAAATGGAAATATCAAAATGCATGGTTTCCGTATTAATTTCTTCACGCTCGGAAAGGTGATAACACACGGGTTTTGAGGGATAGAGAATAGAATTTTCATCTTCGGGTAGTTCAATATTACCAGACCCCGGATAAAATACATAAGCAGGCGGAATTAAATTCCGTTGTGTTCTATTCTCGTAAAAGGTTCCTTCCGACATTCTTGCCGATGGTGGAATTAACACTACCATCAATAAGAGCCCGATTCCGAGCACCATAAGGGAAAGAAGGTGTTTTCGGTTCGTTTTTTTGTCCCATTTTTCCTCCATCGCAATACCAATGATAAAATACATAACAATAAAGGCGAAAATCAACTCTACAGTATTTAGAAACAACAATACCATCATTATTCCAACTGACACCAAGATTGCCAGCGCAATATTCGTTGATTTTTTCATTATCTTTATCTTCTCCTTTTCCCTTCATTAAAAAAAGAAAGAAAAAGTATTGTATTAAAAAAAATTTTTATATTTTTAACTAATCTCCAACATCGGTGGATAGAACGCGTGCACCATCGATAAATACAGACATGATACTCAGGATAATAATCCACACGCTTGTATTAGCCAGAGCCCAGATTAATCCGAGGATAGCCATTGGGGCTTCAGCGGCGGGATCCATGGATTCAGTAAATAAAGTAACAAAATCTTCGGGCGGCAATACAGTTCCTGTGAGGATCAATGCTGTAATTATGGCGGGAATCCCAGCCATAGTCATCTGTGCCACTGACACCCATGTTTGGCTCGATTTTCGGTTTATTGAAGCTATCGTTGCAATTGTGCCGAGTAAAATAAATGCTACGTTGACGACTGCCATATTGCTGGTAAATAACATGCCAAATATTGCATTCATTCGGTCGCCTGGGTTCATCGCACCTTCGGGAATTGAGATATAATCTGCTGCAAACCACGGTAATAAAGCAATAACAATTACTGAGATGGGCATAATAAGCTTGCTTGCTTTTTCTGCTGAATCAAAGTCGGGGTCGTTCCAAATCATGGCTGCTTGACCGAACAAAAAGATAGACATAAATCCTAGTCCAAATGCTAAATCCAATTGAAATTGAAGGAGTAAATCCGTTTCTACGTTTAAATAACCCCAGAGGTCGACACCATAAAACAAGTCAAACAAAAAGACTGCACCTATTAGCACACAAATTCGTTGTATTACACGCGTTGTTCCCCATCCTAAATTGTCTTTGACAACTTTATTAAGAGATACAGCGACTAATATGACCATGACAAGCACCGAAAATCCAAATGCATAAGGATCTGTCCATACTGATGGGCGATAGAAGTTGAGGATATATGCGATCACCACAAGAGCCAATCCGACTGCCCAGTATTTTACCGTTGAACCAGAGGTTCCGCTATAGAGATCTGAATATAAATCACCGGTTGAAGATCCGTCGAGTGAGGTGATTTTTGCTTGTTTTATTCGTCCTTGTTTTTTAGGTTTAGAAAAGTCTACTTCAGTCAATTCAAATTTTTCTAGGTCTTCGTTCATTTTTTATCCTCCCTTTTCCTTCTTTTTTTTCTCGAAATCTTTAAGTTGTTCAAGTGCATCAGGACTGACGCATGCTGATTGAACTTTTTTGTTCTTATAGTCGATATTCTGAACTCCGACATAGTCAGTTGGGCATTCTAATAGTCCCCGTTTTATCTTTTTTGATTGAAAGATATTTCCTTTTGTCTTCGCTGTTTTCAAACTATCGTCATCTACTGCTAATAAACCCGGCGCCGTCTTGCCGAGTTCGTCAAGACGTTCAAGTCCTTCGCTTACATTTTCAAGTACTACCGCTTTTTTTCTAGATCCAATCGCTCCGATGGCTTCATCTGATCCTTTCGACTTTTGCACGTTATCAACGTAATTCATCATTTCATCAATTTCTAACTCAGATAAGTCTGCAGTTTCTATTTTTTCGATTAGTTGGCGTTTATCCAATTTTTTATTTTTTTTCATTTTTTTCTCCTTTTCAGGTTTTTTTTTCATAATTTTTGGTTAAATTTGCGAAATTTTTATTTCAATATTACTTGATTTTTTTACAAACATAATGTATTTAATAATATTTTAGCCGATATGATCAGATTCCGAACATTATACCGGCATTAAGGGTTATAATCATCCCGATTAAAAATACACCGAGCGCAATGAACCCTCCTATAAGGTAATACCATGTTTTATTCAATACGATAGATTGATAAAGCGGTTTACCTTCATCGATCCTTATTTCTGCTAAGAAATACCAGATAATAAACGATGCAATTGCAGCGGAACCCGTTATAATGAGCCTAATAGTTACCGCACGATCAATTGGACTTGTAATAGCATAAATCCCCGAGATGCAAAATACAACAACGGCAAGGATGCCCACAGCCGTATAGTATGCTTTCTCGTCACCGCCGAAGTATTTTTCGATTAACGTGGGTGTATCTTCATCCTCTTCGGGACTGCGTGCAACCTCCATCATGGTACGACCATCGCCTTTTTGCGAGGGTATTGGGATTGTACCGCCGATTACACCGATTACTCCGCACGCGATTGCCAGAATTACGGGAGTGATCAAGGCAGTACGGTTCAAGTCCAAGATACTCGCAGGATGGGTTGATAAATATGAAGATTCGGCTCGACCGGTAGCGTCAATCATCCTATTAATGCTGTTTGCGGGGTCAAAATATACATCCGGCACGACGGTTGAACCCGAAAACACAAACATGTTAAGCACAACAAACACACCCGCGAAAATACCCGCACCAATTCCGTAATATGCAATATTGCTTCGGTCAAATAGCGAAACTTTCGGTTTAATGTATTTGGAGCCTATAACGACCCAGACTAAGATGAACACACCAGCGGACACGAGCAATGACAAAATCAATGGTCCCCAGTTAGCGGCTTCTGCCTCGAAACTTTCGCTGATAAATCTATACTGATAGCTACTCGAACTCGGTGAAAGCCCTGTTATTGTAACATAATAATCCATATATCCTCCCGTAGAGGGATAGTAAAATGATACGTCAGCATCAACATCTTCCCAACCGCTTTCCGATCTTCGCTGAAGTTTTGTCCCAGCTGTATTATAATCTCCTTGCCACGACCACACAATCTCCCTCATTTTAACCGTGATGTCGGCGTAGGACCTGGGAACATACAATTCGAAGTCGAGCGTGTGATAATAAAGACCCGTATCATCATCTACTTTTTCAATCCATTCGCCTCTTTGTATGGTTGGCCCTACCATATTATAGTCGAGGGTGGCTTCCGTAATTTTTTCGTTAAATACAAAATATAAAACCAATTCTCCTTCTTCATCAGAACTGATCTGTTTGGGATGATACGTATATTGTGCAGTCATCAAGGTAATGCTGGTTTCCGACGCAAATGCTTCTATATTAAAAGCATTTTCCGCCAGATGGAGTTTTACATTATAAGATGGCTCATTAAAGGTCAAGAGAGATTGAGCATGGGTGACTGCTTTTTGCACATCACTTGCCGATAATTCAAAAACCACATCACCATCATCATACCACCAACCCCATGTCTCCTCCGGATCCCATTGACTACTATCTAAACCCATTCCTTGATTCTCTAACGAATACGTATTTAACAAATAATAATCCACCGATAGAATACGAGAAGAATAATCGTGCACCCACATATCATCCTTTTTCAGCTTGACTTTTACACTATATTCGCCATTCTTAAAGTTCTTTGGATTCAAATAAGTTCCATCATCTTCGGTAGTCCATTTATCAGTTTCAATATCTGGGCTCATTTCTAATAGATATGAAGTGCTATCATCAGTAAAAATCTGAATCCACGGTTTATAATCTTGATAATTATCTCGTAATGTTAATTTAAATTGTTTCAACCCGGCATCTTCCCATAATAAGGTGCCCGTTCTTGATTCAAATTCTTCAAGCATGGGAAATTCCGTATAGGTCGAACTATAACTTACGGTTGAATGAATAAGGTTCTCATCTTGAATCACCCCCAAAACATAATAGGGGTTTAAGTAAGAAGCCAAATAAGAAAGGTCAAACGTTTCTTCATACATTGAAGATTCCTTCATCTGGTGCATTAAGGTAGCAGGAACTTTTGTTGACGATTCACCTAAAAGATCCCCTTGTTTAAGAAATGCAACCGGGGTTGAAATATGGACATTCTCGAAATTTTGACTTTCTCCGTCAATGGATAGTATAAAGTCCATTTCTATATCTAAAAGAAGCGATCTACGCCGGGGCATCCATTCGACGCTTGCAACTTCATCAAAAGTAAATCGGGCAGTCTCTTCGCCGGGGAACGAAAACTCGGGAGCTGGAACTGGATTAACTTTCATAAAATATAGTTCTTTCTTTGATAATGTTTGGTCGTAATTATGAGGTACAATTTTGAATTCATTGAATGTAATTTTCGGGACCTCACCCTCAGGATCAGCGCTTACATCGAAAGATATTTGGTCTATTGCATCTTCTTGGAAGTTTTCCAGAATATTTTCGGTAAATATCGGGGTCTGAAAGATAATATTGTCAAGCGATATGAAATGCCCCTCAGATGATGTAAACGTATTCTGTTCATCTGATAAGTCTAAAGAGAATTCGGTTGATCCCGGGTCACCAAATCGATATGCATTAAAATAAAACGTCCTATCTGCCGGGACATACGAGGATCCCTCTTGAGATAGTGTATGTAGGTGCAACCATAATTCGTCTTCTACGGGCGTTGTATCGAGATAAAATTCGGAGAGATCCTTGAGAGAATAGCCGTATGATGTCATGCTTCCTCTTTCCCAGTGTTGACAATGAGAATCCGAATCAAATGCATACACATCAAATTCGCTGACTCCCACTCGCTGATGTATTGTACCCCAATATCCGTCAAAATACGAATCATAATTGAATATGGGGGCACTCCCATCTGTTTGATCCACTAATAATTCATTTGGTGCTAATTGTAACGGTTCTCCGTCTACAATTGCTTGGGAAAAATATAAATCCGCCGACAAATCTGCAAAGTTAGGATCCATCCCTCCGTTTACGCGTAAATTTGCAGAATCGGAGTATGTTATTCCCACATCGCTTTGATATTGAAGGACGGGGACTTCAACCCAATGGTCTCCAAACGTCTGAATAACTTGATCGGCGGAATCATCTATTTTGTAATCATCTTTTTGCTTAAATGATATGTAAAAGTCTAGATAATCTTCATCGAATATAGAATGCAATTCAGAATGGTCCGCGTATAAATGCACCTTACTTGATGTCTCAAATTCAGAACTGTCAAATTGCACTACGCCATCTTGACTTGATTCGATGCTCACTAAAGAATCGAAATCAAAATAATTATTAAAGGTTTCCCGCCAATCAGCGGCATCTGTTGTAATATTAACCCTTTCTAACGAGCGGAATTCGACTGATAATGCTTGATCCACAGAATAACAATTATAAAAATTTGGAATATGCCAAGACCATCCAACTTTACTGCTGCCATCCGTGCCATCTATATAATTGTATTCACCAAAATCTCCAAAATAATCTATTAGCTTTTGAAAGTGGTTTTCAGTCTGATAGAGAACGACATTAGGGGGCGGATCTTCGTAATAAGCAGAAAACTCAAATTCCAACCTGCAATCCAACCTTAAATTCGGGTGATATGTGTCAGAACCTTCATGTGCAGGTAGGAGGAACCTATACTTTGGCGTCACCGTAAACTTTGTCTTTGCATAGTTCTGATCCAGATCTTCAATATTATTGGTTATTTCACCCATTTCATTACCCGATGCGTCATAATGTGTATATGTACACGTAAAATCATCGATTGTTAAACTATTTAGACTCTTTGTTTCTGGGTTTACAATATCTGAACTTGCGATTTTACCATCTTTTATGCTTGTATCTTCCCCCCACCAATCTAATCCTATTTCTGTTTTCAACCCATCAATAAAATCACGAGAATACTTATTTAGATCGCCCTCTTCTCCGCAAAATGTTCTATATACGCTCACGGGATTCTCTGGACTTACATCATAGACCTCTCCAGATAATACTTCTATCTTCGGGGTGCCGAAAAAGCAGAAATTATCATCTTCGCGTATATCATCATCTTGATCGAGGTAGTATCTTACTTCTACTTTACAAATCCTCGTGTCGGACTCGAATTCGACGCCGAATAGCATATCACGCGCGACCCCCCCGACATAGGGATATTGTCCCTCTGGATAATGTTCGTAAGCACCATTACCGCCATAGTCCTTGAAGTTAATATCCAGAATATCTTCATATACATGTGCCTCATAATAATCCTTATCTTCTAGATTATACAATTCTACTGATGTTTTTGATGATGAACGGGTAATCTTATTGTTATTTTCATCGTATAGAATGATTTTCATCTCTCTGGGCGGTCGCACATTGTAATCTTCGCATCCAAGTCCGCAATAATTGTGGTCAATGATTTGAAGCGCAGAAAAGAGTTGACTAAAATTATAGGTAAAACAACCGTTGTCTGCATCATGCACTGCATAGGGAGACGACGGATTGTCTGCGTTATTGTCGCTGACATAATCATAATTGTACGTAATGGCTGCATAATCGGGCATTCGCACACCTTCCTCATAAGCCATGATACAAAACAAGCCATTTATATTAGGGTTGGTGAGATCAGTAATATCTTGTTCCTCAAACATTTTAATATTACTATTCCATGCATGACCCGAACTATCTTCGGCATCAAAAGGATCTGCATTGAATTCTGTATCAAATGATTGCGTTGTCGATAATGGCGAGATGTCGCTTTTTAGAAATACATACTCTCCAGTCGGACCATACGATTTTATATCCCAATGTTTGTTCCCATCAATTGGTTCTGATGCCCAGATAGACTGAGATGCGAATGTGTAGCTGTCGCTGAACCATTGCATTCTCCCTGCCTCAATTGTGCAACCATCCCGCTGGTCTTCTCCGTCCAACGGATTATACATGGGAACTCCTGACTCCTCCCAGCGCGGTAGATCAAAATTGTCGAAATACAGATCCGTTGATCTTTTGGGTGATGTAAAATAATTGTCCATAGTATACCAAACGGGCTTTAATGTCTCGGTATATGTTGCGCCCTCAATAAACGAGGCAGGATCTATTTCATGATAGAACTTTGAATTACGGATCTCGTCCGGCTCTGAACCATTCGGATCTGGAAGATCAATAATATTCCCGGAAATCGAAACTAATTCTAATCGGCTTTCTAAAAACGGTACGATTAAAAGAACCGCAAAAAGTCCGCAAACAACCAAGAAACTTTTATTATTTTGTCTCATCTTCTCACCCAAAGAGATTACACAATTTTCCGCAAATCATTTTGCTTTTTCTCTTTTCCAAAACATTTGCAGATTTTTATTGATGATTTACCTTATTATCAACTTATCTATTATATAAGTGTTCTTACATATCCGAATGAACTTAGAGTTCATCGGAACCGATCACATTAAGCGTGTCAAGGTGCTTTTTCTATCACTACTTCTCCACATATAGTATATTAAAACTCCGCGCTTAATGCAATGTTCTACTCATTGGAAACTTTTTAAATGATTTTTTGACAATTTGGTTCAACTAATACTATACGGGTGTTATATTTAAAGAAAAAAAAAGAAAACGATCTGCAAGAAACACCTCGCTGACCTATTCTTGATAGAATATAGCCGCTTTTCCTGCGGTTCTCAGCTATAAAAATATATAAACAAGGTCTTGTAGCGGATGAAATCATTAATCATGACTTTTACTCAATAATCGGGAAATCTAAATAATAATCGGTCAATGAACCCTAAGTCCATTCATGCAGAAATTTTTATCTAACTATCTGCCCACTTACAAATATTTAAAAACGGAAAAATTGATATGTTTGATAGATTGATTGAATTTATTTCACGATAAAAGTGAGGATATGCGCATGAACTTAAAACATTATAAAAAAATAACCGGTGTTGCACTCATAATGGCGGCACTTATCGGAACTCTCCCATTATGGCAGAAAGCGGTTGCAAAGACGCCCGAAGTTGAGCCGGCATTGCCGAGCTTGGGAGACACCTTTAACATCACCATTTACACGGAAAATGACCAGCCTTATTTTGGAGAACCATATTGGGCTCCGATCGAAGACCAGATCAAATACGATTACGGGCTTGAACAAGGAGACTCTGGTTGGGAGTATTGGTGGGACAATTGGCTAAATATCTATAACGTGACAAATACGAGCAACGGAGATTTACTTCACTATGGCATCTATTCATATGCTCATCTTTATTATGGACCGAATTCAACCGGTCGGCCTTGGACTCGTTGTAATGATATCCATTTAACAAATAAGGAGATACAATGGTGGGGGGAACATCTGCCCGAGAACGCTACCGAGACTATATCAACATATTGGGGTGGAAGCGCTTGCTGCCCAACAGAAGTGGTGGGCGGCTATGAGCTCGTCGATTATAATGATTATTGGTATAGAGTTAAGAGTACAACCCGGGTTTTTGCAGAACATAGCGCCGATCAATATTTGGACAATATTTCATTTGATTATTTTACGGAAAAAATATTGTGCCTCAGTGAAAACTTACTCATCAGCAAAACAAATAGGTCAGGAGCCGTGATGACCGAGTCGGGGCTAGAGTACATTGAGAATAACCAAAGTCCGCTTTACATAAACGCTGCTTTACTGGACAAGGATTTTTGGGAATTTCAAGAGGGTCAGTTTTGCGGGATATGGTTTAATGACTATAAATATATGTCCTACAAATGGACGGAAGAATATGTGGACTTTATTTCGTATGATTATTGGGAGGAAGAAGTGTATGTTATTAATCAAACATATAATGTTACTATCAGATGTCATCCTGACGGGAGGTTATGGGGGATATTCATTAACCGCTGGTTCAATGATACAAGCGGGGAGTGCGAGGTGAACCGCGAGAGGATACAGATTTGGTTCGGAGACCCGTATATAGACCTGGGAGACGATACGAATTTTGGGGCTATTATCGGCGGCTCAATCGGCGGAGGGGTTGCCGTTGTGCTCGTTGTTGTGCTCATTAAAAAGCGGAAAAAGAAGAAAATAGAAACGCCGGGTTTAGAAGAGCCGACCTATTACTAATTCCTTATTTTTTTTTTAAACTTAAATTTTTAATAACATTCACCAAGGACATTTTGTCTTTGAATGAGGACGGTCTGTCCTTGGCATCGATATTTCGGTGGTAAGACCATTATTTTTTGTTATCAATTTAAATATTCTTCGGGGGTAAGAAACGTAATATTGCGTTTTTTTTGGTCAATAAATTTATTGTAAGAGTCTTTATCATTTGTTAAAAAATACATATCACTTTTTCGGGCAATCGGCAAATAAGTATAATATTGAATTGCTTTCTTGATATTACTAAATTTTGAGAACCTCGAAATAATTTCTCGCATAATGCCGATTGATAGAGGATGGATTTTTACGTTAGAGTAAGTAAAGAATATATCATCGATCAATTCTTTTGATTGCGCAGCGAACAGTATTCTATATCTAGCAGGAATAGCATTGTCATCGATTCTTATCTTGGGCTTCCTTGGTGTATTACTCTTATTAGAATAGACCGGAATTGCATTTCGATAATTATATTTAATATTGTTCACATTGCCTTGATAAGCATTTAACACGTCCTTGTTTTTTTCAAAAAACTCAGGATCCTTTGATTGGTGATGAAATACAAAGTAATAAAGAATTGATTCCAAGGGTTGTTCTTGTTTAGGGATCAATAGTTTTTTTTCCATTATATTTTCTTGACTTTCGTTAAAAATAAAATATTTTTGACGCATTGGAACGGTGTGTAGTGTAACATTATTATGTATTGGCCGTAATACGCGTTCAAGAAAGGACTTTATTGGATGAAGAGAAATTTCCATGAGTTTATTATAAGTCTGAAGTATGGTGTCTGCAGAAATATGGATAGTGTTGTTGATATCTTTCATTATCTCAAGAACACTATCGTTAAGATTTGCATACAAATCAGTCATAATAGTGAAATTATACTCGGGTGCATCTTTTTCGAAGAAAATGCTATTATCTATAAATACATACGGCATTATTCTATCCTCCTATAGATCTAATATCTAACCGAACGGGAAATTCTGTTTTGTCTTTACTCAGATATCGTTCTACGATTAGTGCGCGATATGGCTTTGGCATTGGAAAGCAATCAATTACTCCTTGTATACTTGTTTTCAGAATACATTGTATTGTATTGCGGTTTTTATCGCTTCCTATATCTTTATATTCGATAGCAATAATTCTGTCAACGACCACATTACGACGCCCTTTTGAGTGGTATACTTGAATAGTGATGTCTATTTTTGTTAAATTCAATTCATAAGTCTTCATGAATAACTCGCGGTCAACAAGGCTGTCGTTTAGAGTCTTAAGGATTAGAAAAATATAGACCAATCCCATAAACATTTGTTTTCGCTCTCGCTTAGTTAATTTATCGAGTTTTAATGAAATGCTACATTCACAATTGATGTCCTTGGGTATTATATTACATTCATGCTCAATTCTGTATTTCAGAAACTTTAAGAGAAAACTCAAGGGAGTTGTTGCCTTTATATCCTTATCGATGCGCTGAACGTCGATAAAATCTTTTATGTTCTCGGTAATAAGATACTGATATTTTTTATTCATTATACGATTGATTATGGATTTAAAACTAATATACTGAATAAAATCTTCAACTTCATATGTAAAGATATCTAATTTGGAGGGTGCTTTAGGGAAATAGACGGCATTAAATTGTGCGGGTATTAATGCTTGTTTGAGAATTCTCTTACTGAATGGGATCGTATAAAGACTATCTCGTATATATATTGTTATATATTTTTTTATGTCTTGTTTACTTATTTCCTCTACTTTTAGCATTAAATTTAGTAAAACCGGAATGGATATTGCAGAGATATAACCCGACAAAAGATAGTTTGCACAGTTGTTTAAAATGATACTTTTTTCGGTTCGTAAAGCATCTATAATATGCTTCGTTTTCATCTCATTGTTGAGTACAAGTATATTTGTATCAAGGAATACATCCACACGTGATGGTAAGTGAAGTACCGTAAAGTCTGTTAAAAACAAAGATGTAAATAACCTTAAATAGTCATTTCCCAGATCCGTGAGTTTAATAGCGCTCGGCTCTTTAAGTCCATACTCTTCTAAATAATAAACAGACTGAACTTCCATCATTTTTTCCATATATTTGGGTGTGATTTTGTTCAAATATGTACTCACAATATTTTTATTCTCCACATTCTTCTCTTTCTCCTTATTTTTGCGATCTACGAGAAAACAAATAAAATGCTTATTTCTGTTCCAATTGAACTTGCTATCTAGATCCCTAAGCATTTCTTTCATTTTTTGGTTATTGTTTAGAACGGGGAGATAATTTTCTTCAAGATAATCATAAACCTGATGAGCCATATTTCGAATAGCCATTCCTTCCATTATAGCAAAATATTTAAAATCTAATTTGACCAGATCAGTTTGTTCTATAATTGTATATAAATCTATTAATCGGTTTTTAGTATAAGAGATGTCTCCCTTGTGCAAGATCGAAAAGTAATCCGTTACCATCATTAAAAGATCGTTTGCTGCTTTGGTTAATTTTAGATCTACTTTGCTGGGTGTCTTTTTAACCTCGAGAAAACCTCTGAATTCGCTCCGTCTAAAGAATTGTCGAGGCGTTTCAAGATGATATTCACTAAACTTAATCCCAAAAATTTTTCTAATTGTTTTAGGCAAAGCTTGTAAAGATCTTATTATTACCAACGGATCGCGATTTCTTGCAGAAATTATCCGTTTTAATGTCAACAGTGTATGTACTGATACCATATTACCACTTCTTGTTTTTTAGTTTAGGTCTAATAGCGCTACAAACATCATCGATCGCATATCAGACCGCGTTAAACCAACAAATGGATTCAATTCAAATTTATAGTTGATCATGCCGAGAAGGATGCGTTTCAGTTTTTCGATTTTTGCAGGATCTGACCCTTGTTTTAACCCTTTAATAATTCTCGGAAACGCCGCTTCAACCCATTGCCAGACCGCCTCATCCCGCTGTTTTTGGGTGACATCTTGGGGGGTCATCTCAGCTATTGCCGCGAGTTTTGGCGCTTCGGTTATCGGTCGACATTTTTCATATAACTCATTGATCCGCTCAGCATTTTCTCCTTTGGGAACAATCTCTTCGTTCCGAAACGAGCCGCTCGAAATCAAACCGTACAAACTCCCTAATTCATCGAGATACACGCTGGTAATTCTCCATACTGCGTCTTTTCTTTCCAATGCTCCCGTTAAATCAGTAAAAAGCTTAAAAGGACACCTGTGTATAAAATCTTCTCGGTATTTCTCAGGGATTGCTTTAATAACGATAGATAAACTACGAATCTTAGATCGAAGTATATCCAATGTCTCGAAATCTTTGTCTAAGGGGTAGGAACGTCCTGCATACGCTTCGGTAAGGTCTTCCAGCAGTTGAGCTGCAATTTTTAAATGATCGCGAATTGTTAAATCTTTCATAATTATAATGAGAAAGTAATGGAAATATATACTTTTTTGTCAGAACGATCCAGACTCCGTTTATTCCAGAAATGAATGCTAATAGTTTATTAGCACTATTAGAGTTATTAAAAAAACGATCGATAGACTATTCCAGTTTATATTCAATAGTTAAAAGGTCTCCGTCTTCAATGTGTAACATGTCTATATAGCTTTTTTTAATGATAATCTCCCCGCCTTTCGTTAATCTTTTTATTAAAAATATGTTCTCCAAAGGAATAATGGTATTGTCGGGCTTCATAATTTGTAGAATCTGGACTTGGGCTATACCATCTGAACTGATCTCCAGAGTCTGCTGTACCTCTTGCGACACGCGGAAGCCCAGTGAGGTGGACCCCACTTTAATGACAAATACGCTTTCTTTCATCTTGAACTTATTTCCTTTTCTGACCACTGATAGTCTATCGTTACAAGTATTTAATGATTTTTTGCTTTTTTATTATTCGATATAGATATTCGACACCGGTAAACATTTTAAAGC
>WJKO01000722.1 GCA_014729055.1 Promethearchaeota archaeon
AAAAATAAAGGTGATTAAGAATTAGTCTAAGACTTTTTAAAAAGGCAGTAATGATGTCGATGCGTTCGAGGAAGAGATTTATTGTCTTTACTTTAATGTACACGGCGTTAATGATCTGGATGAGTTATTCATTGGAACAAGAAGCAGCAGCGGGGATATCCTTTTGGATAGCGGTACTTTCAAGTGTAGTATTGTCGGTACTCTATGCTTGGATTCTTATCAACCAAGAGAAATTGGGATTAGCTACCTTGAAGTGTATTGGGTATACTAACAACGATATCAGAACTATTATAATCGGAGAGATTATTTGGGTTACAACAGTGGCATTTCTTATTGTTGCTGAGATGTTAATTCATTATAGTGCTGTTATTATTTATTTTCCATTCTTAGGAATAACGGATCCGTTTATTAAAGCAGGTAATATTGGATTAACGATAGGATTATTTACTGGGGCGCAAGTATTGGGTATTCTGCTTGCATATTCTAGAGTATTGAAGTTGCGTCCAATTGTAGCACTGAGGGTGATGAAATAAAATGGCGGATATTATGATTAAATGTACAAACGTACAAAAGGAATTTCGTTTAAGGGGAAATATCATCCGTGCTCTTGTAGATATTAATTTAGAAATTTATCAAGGCGAATTTGTTTTCGTACAAGGACCTACTGGTTGTGGTAAAACAACTCTATTAAACGTTATGAGCGGGCTTGATGTCCCAGATGATGGTTCGGTTATATTAGATGGTGAGGACATAGCCAGAGCAAGTGAAGATCGACTAAGCAGTATCCGAAGGCAGAAAGTAGGATTCGTATTCCAAGATTTTAACCTCATTGAAAGCTTAACCGGTATTGAGAACGTTGAAGCATTATTATGGCCAACGGTATTGCGTTCAAAAGAAATAGAAGATCGGGCAATACAAGCACTTCGTGCAGTAGATATGTTAGAACGGAAGGATCATTATCCGCGAGATATGTCTGGCGGTGAACGACAGCGTATCGGACTTGCCAGGGCAATAATTCACCAACCGAGAGTGCTATTTGCAGATGAACCTACTGGAAACCTTGATCCTGAAGCAGCAAACCATGTTTTGAAACTATTAAAGGATTTAAACCAAGATATGGGAACCACAATGGTTGTTGTTACTCACGATAATTCGTTGACTAAATATGGGAACAGAACATTGAAGATGGAACGCGGTCGAATTGTAAGCGGTTCTAAAAAATAAAAATTTTTTTAAATTTTTTTCTCAACTTCATTTTATCCTCGAATGCATCAAAAGTTACAATATAGCCATTAATATCTATATAAGCGGTGGAAATTGTAGACCAAGAATTGTAATTAAACGTCGAAAAATCTAACCTGCAACAAGTTTACGTTAAACTCAGCTAATCCTTGACGTATTATATGCATTGGTATTCCTATAACATTAGATGGCGAACCTCTTATATAATCAATAAATAAGCTTGCTCGTTCCATTAGCGAATACGCACCTGCACGACCTTTATATTCATCACAATAATCAAGATAATCATTAATTTGCTGATCTGTTAGGTTTGTGAATCTAACAATTGTAGAATCATAAAAAGAGATGCGTTTCTCACTCGTAGAGTCATACATATATACGCCGGTTATCAATTCATGTTCTTGACCCGCAAGCATTTTAAGTATTTGCTGCGCATGGGTTCTATTCTCAGCTTTGCCTATTATCTTATTGTTATAACTAACGATAGTATCAGCGGTAATGACGATATATTTTTGAGATTTTAGGTATGAATATTCGGGATCTTGACGTATTTTTTCGAGGATATTATTGAGTTTACCTTCAGCGAGGATCTTAACCAAGTCTTTTGGAGACTTACTTAATGACTTGTCCTCTTCGTAGTCACTTACGATGATTTTTGTCGGTATACCCGCTCTTTTGAAAATTTTAATGCGATCTCTAGAACTTGAACCTAAGATTATTGTTTTATTCATTATGTTATTTTTTTATTTCTTAGATTTAATTATTTACGATTAGAATTTACGATTAGAATTTGCGGGAAATGATTTCAGCCAATAATATACCGAATAATTTCATTTGTCCCGTTTATGGTGCCAAAATAGAAAAAAGTCTTCTTATCTGTCCGCATTGCGGAAGTTCTATTAAGAAATAATAGTATTACCTAATTTAATTTATCTTTCTCATTTTTTTGCTGATATAAATATGACTGGCCATTTTTCCTTTACGGGAAACTCCTTTTTCTCTTCTGGTATCTCATACCACTTGTCTCGGATAAGATGTTTGAGTTTACTAATCACAGCGGGGCGCTTATCTTCGGGAAAATATGCAAGAAAATATATCCATAAATTTGATGATCTATAATCTAAGAAGAGTTCAAGATCATTAAAAGAAATCTCGAATTGTCGTGTTTCAATGTCGATATTATTAAATCCGGCATTCTCGATGATGTCTCTGATTTCATCAACGGTATATGTTTTATAGACAATTTCTTTATTTACCTTAGGCTGATATTCTTGAAATTCCTGAAGCGTTAAAATGTCTTTATAATGTCCATCTTTAATAAAATCTTTAAGAAAGTTCAATTCAATATGAGAGATTTTGGTTAATTGGTTTTCTTTCGGTTCAATCTCTAGCGGATTGTTAGGATCCGTATATAAACTGGCAATTGTTAGTCTACCGCTTTCTATTAAGGCAGAATGCAGCTTTTTAAAAAGTAAATTAAGATCTCTTATCCAATGAATTACGATATTTGAAAAAACAGCATCGAATGTATGTTTGTAACTAATTTCTGTCCCGCTACATCTTAAGACATTTATATTATCAATTCTTTTCTCTTTAATTAGTTGTTTTACTGATGCAATCATTTTGTCATCAATATCTATTGCTGTTACTTTCCCATTTTCGACAAGTTGAGCGATTTTAGTCGTCAGATTGCCAATTCCACATCCAAGATCGAGGATGTTTTCTCCAGGTTTTGGATTTAATTTATCAATCGCAAGATTTCCGATTTTAAATTGCATTTGAGAATGTTTTGTGTATTTCTCAGTATCCCATTGCATACGAAGTTAAATATCTATTGTTTTTTTATTGTTTTGTTTTTGTTTTTTACTTACGAAAGTTTATCAAACCCATTTTAATGAACGTTTTACATAGATCATAGACACGTTCTTTTTTGATTCCGGTAGAACTGGATATTTCTTCAACTGAATGATTACCCGATATCAATCGAAAGATGCGTTTAGAGTCTTCTCCGGAAAAAATGTCGTAGATTTCTTCATCTTGTTCCAATTTTTTGATAGGAATGAGTTTATAAAACATCTCCTTGCTGCATTTTATGTAGGATTTTTGCTTGATAGTGTCAAAAACCATATTTTTCTGGTTGGTATCGCGTAAATTTGCAAGCTTTATCTTATTGGCTATGTATTTATTCATTAGACGATCTCTGTTGTTTTTAAAGACCTCTGATTCTTTATACATATCAGATTCGATCCTTTCTTGACTATTATAAAACATTTTGGAGCGTTTTGCAATAATATCTTCAAGCTCTTGCTCAAAAACTTTATACACTTCCGTTTTTCCATTCCAATGCTTTTTAATAGAGTTTGGGAATCTTGCAACGAATTTCGATGATATTTGATCTAAACATTTTTCAATAATTCTATGTGGAATCTCTATATTACTTGCCCCTACGAAGAGTAACGAATCATATTCTTTCTCTTTTCGGCGATAAAATGAAAATTTAATCTGATTCATTTTTATTTCCCGCATATCTCCGAAATTTCCTATCGTTTGAGCAAATGAATTTATCGCTGAGAAGAAACCTGAGATCATGGTCACTTTATCCTCATTTTGCATATCAACATCATTCGATGTATTGTGCATTTTAATATCTTTCCTTATTTTAATGAAAATAGGAAGCCCGTCTCTTAGGATATATAGATTATGCAACATTGAGTATCGAATAAGAAACAAATTTCTCGGAATTAAAACTCAAATAATATATTGATATTGCTGGGATGTCATCTAGTTATTTCAAAGTGAATTGAGTTTGAAAAAAGTTAGAACAAAAAAGATTTAATTTTAATTAGGATCAAGATCAATATCAAGAAGAAAAAATCTATTTAATTGGAGTTTCTATTTTCATGCCAAAAAAAGATGAAGAAATCCGAACTGTAATGATTAATTGTCATAAATGCGGTTGGTCGTTTTCAAGTAATAAAGAAGATTGTCCAATGTGTGGGGCCAATAT
>WJKO01000071.1 GCA_014729055.1 Promethearchaeota archaeon
GTATTTAGAATTATAAGATAAAAAATTAAAACGAAAGAGATATTCTTATATTATATACTACTAAATAATTTTAATTTCTAATAAAAAAGCACAGGGAAAATCTATGCTAAATAAAAGCGGAATGGGTGGCTATGATCGCTCCTTGACGATGTTCTCCCCCGAGGGGAGACTATTCCAAGTGGAGTATGCATTAGAGTCGGTAAAAAAAGGAACACTCGCTATCGGAATCAAAGGCAGTTCGGGAGCAATTCTTGCTATACATAAAAAACTGAGTTCGAAATTGATGGATCCTGAAAGTATACACAAGATCTATCAAGTTGATGAGCATATTGGGTGCGCGATTAGCGGTTTGCATGCAGATTCACGGATTTTAGTGGATTATGCGCGAGTGCAATGTCAGGTAAACAAACTTACCTATAATGAAAATGTCCGATTGAGAACCCTTGTTCGCAAGCTGGCTGATATTATACAACAATATACTCAATACGGAGGAGTTCGACCATTTGGTTCGGCACTGATGTTTATCGCAGTAGATGCTGATGGCCCGCAGTTGATGACTACATCTCCAACTGGACGATATTGGAATTGGAAAGCTCATGCAATTGGGATCAATGAAAACCAAGCTAAGACTATTTTGAAGGAAAATTATGATAAAGATGCATCATTAGACGATATGAAGAAGCTTGCACTAAAAGTTCTTAAGAAAACCAGTGAAGATGAATTGGATCCCGAACTATTACAAATTGCATATGTAGATGCTAAAGATAAACAATTTATAATTGAAAAAATGGAAGACACAAAAGCTCTCTATGAGAGCTTGGAATAAAAAAAGATTGAGTTCTATGCTCTAAATTTTATTTTATTTATTTACTAAGAATATTGCTTTATATTTTTCCAATCTGCTTAAGTTAAATTCTGAAAGTAAATCATTTAGTTCTTCCAGCGTATATGTTTCAGTTTTTACACAGAGATCATAATATGGCAATTTTCTAATTAGTTCTGCGGTTTCCTCCGGTACTTCCTCTAATATATAGTGTTGTATTTGTTCTTCAGGTGTTGGATTCTTTATATGCCAATATTTCTGAAAATATGCTCGCATAAATCCTTCATACGTTAATCTCTTTAAATCATCCCGAGTATAGAATCCTTGCTGGATCATTCCTCTAATCATCTCTATTCCTGTGTTAAGATGATCTATTGATTCCAAGGCATATTCTTTTGACTTCTCTTCTTCACCGAGTTCTTTATACGAGAACATTAGAATCATTCTATACTCCGAAATAATATGTATCAATTTTGTTTTTGCATAAATAGCAGTATATTTTATCTCTGGTGTATCGACAATCATTTTAGCAAGATTATTCAGCGCACTTGAGAAGAATTCATATAATTTTTTATATATTGGTATTGCCTCTTCATATTTTTCTTCTTTGACTAATTTAATACCTTTATATTCTTCGGCCTGAAAGTCAACACTTTCTTTATTTAGCCGTAAGGCTGCTTGGACGATGATCCTCTCTCCTTTTTCATAATTTGATTTTAGATGTTCATAACATTCAGCAGCTCTTAATAGAAACATTGAGCTAGCGGTTCGATATTCATCAGGCTCAGCTTTTAAATATAATTCGGCCGTTTGCTCGTAATATTCTGCAGCAGAAGCATAATCTCCTATTTTGAATGATAAGTTTCCCATTACCATCATAATTTTCGCCTCTTCCTCTGGTAAATCGTAGCTTTGCAACCTAAGTCTTATCTTTCTCAAGTATTCCATCGTTTCGTAAATTGAAGTCTCTCGTTCCAGCAACGTAGAAATTCTTATAAAGATGTCTGGTATCAACATATACTTTCCCAACTCAAAGTAAATATTTGCAGCTTTTTGATATGCTTTGAGTCCTGCAATTACTTTGTTGTCTCTGATGAAATTCTCCGCTTGATTAGTAAATTGTTCAGCTTTTCGTTTTTTCTCATTTATTTCATTAATATCTTCCATAATTATGCATCCTACTTGTCTTTAATCTTTCAACTCAATTGAAATTCTCTTATTCAATTTTTTTAATTAAAAGGATCTTACTATCTTTTTGCCACAAATTTTACAAGGTTTGTTTTCTACTTCGCCAATACAATCTAAATGATATATTGCATTACATTTTGGATTACCACATTTTATAACTTCTTCATTTTCATCAAAAATCGTATTACATACTGGACAAGCACTGTAAATGGCGGCATCCCCTAAATTCTTAGCAATATATTTTTTAGCATAATATTGATCTGAACCCCCATATGATCTCTTGCTTTTCCTTTCTCTGTCTAGATCTTTCTTGATTCTTGCTGCTTGTTGCACTTCAGATGGAATTTTCACTAAATAAAAACAATGCGGGCATCTTGTTACTGTTCCTCCGCTATCTTCATTATTTTGAGCCCATTGAGACATACAGTGAATGTGAAATCCTTGACCACAATTTGGACAGTATCGTCCTGAAATATTAAAAGGTGCTTTAGTAATAGGATCTTGTTCCTGAAAACAAATTCCACATTTCTTAAAGGACGCCGTCCCTCTGATTCTGGCTACTATATCTGATGCATCTTTCTTTAATTCTGCTATTGTTTTTAAAGGAACGGCAATTTTTTCGAGAATTTTCGTAAAACTTTTTGATTTTTGATATTTTTTGCCCTTGTTACTTTCAGCAATAGTTATTGCTGCTGATAAGACGTCATTAATGCTATTGCAGTAATAATAAGTGCCATTCGTCAGTTCTGAAATTCTTTTCAATATATTAAAATGTTCCATTTCTCCGAGTCGAATAGTATCGATTTTAATTTCAAGTCCCTTCGCTATCTCCGCCATTTTCGCTGGTTCGACTTTTGTGGGTGTAAAATTACCATCAGAAAACACGACTATTTTTGGTACTTTAGCACCCGCTATCCTAATTGCTTCAATATGCATTTTAATCGCTATGCCGATACCATCTGAGATTTTACTTGGACCTCCTAGTAAGACATTGTTATCAAAATGGTCATGCAACATGCTAGGGTCGGTATAATCAGAAAATCCAATATTCTTTTTTACGTCTTTTCCAACTGTTATTAATGCAAATCCCGTCTTTTGGTCCTCAGATCTTCTGGTTCGTATTAAATTTATTATTGCCTCTTTACATACTTCAAATCTATTAGGATCATAGTCATGTCTGAACATGGAACGAGAACAATCTAATACGATGCATATATTTTCAACTTGCGTTTCGGGCATATTATCAATCCTTTTTTTGAAGTTCCTTCCATATACTTTTATCCTTATTTCAATATTGATAAATTTCTCTTTTTTAAATTATTTACTAAAAATACTACGAAAATCCTAAAGTTAATTGAAAAAATCTTATCATTAGAAAATCCTATCGTTAGAAATTTTGTCGAAATTTTTTCGAGATTACAATTTTGTCAGAAATAACCGATATTACAATCCATAATTTTTACTTGAAATTAAATGGTAAAAAATAAAAAGAGGAGTGTTAGTAGGTATGTTTTCCCTCCCAACTAACTGAAGAACTATAGCATTATTACGAGATATCTATTTTCGGATAATTTTATATGTTTTATATTCTCTAATGGTATCCATACCTACAGTCTTTTCTGTAGGCACTCTTACATATAAATCGTTTCCCTCACCATCTTCAGAAGGTATTTCTTCTTCCTTGAACTTTGGAAAACTTTTAGCAACTTCAAGCTCTTTGACGAGAAAGTCTCTAATTGCAACGCGAATGAGTTCACTGCGACTTGGATAAAGCCCTTGATCTCCAACGAGCAGTTCTATAGTCTTAATATAAGGTACTGGTAAATTGACTGTTATTATTTTCATGATAACCACATTGATATGATAAACAAATAAAAAGGTTTGTAACGTTTTATTCATTGAACTGGAGTATTTCCTAATGAATATAACTTCCTCCCCACATAATTCTGATATTCATTGATATCAGAATCTACTTTTTACTAGTCTAATTTAGTATTTAAGATTTAGGGTTGTCAACTGAATGTAAAAATTTATATATAATACGATTGGATCTTTTAGAATTTGCACCCATTTATATTCAACGTAAAAACTTATAAAAAATAACCTTTTTAATTGGATAAAAACAAGTTTTAGTATATATATAAATTAGTCAAAAATTTCTTGATGAATCTTTAAGAATTACTTGAACAATGTTCATCTCTTTAAATTATTTTTGTAAGATTATATTGATTTTTCAGAATTGTTTTTACTCTGATCAATATTATCACCTAAATATTGTAAATTAGATTAAAATAAGCTATTACCAAACAGAATTTTTAATGATCGAAATAACAAAGTATTCTGTTTTATGTTTCAAAACAATCATCGATTAATTAAACCTAAAAACAAATTTAAATCCAAGATTGCAAAGAAATATTAAAGAACTAATAATTATGAATTTTATCTAGTTGATAATCATGCCCTCAGACTTAAATATTGAAAAACTATTTGGAAAGATAATTAGTAATTTAGAAATTGATCCAAGCAAGCATCTTAACTTCAACGAATTATCGAAAGATCAAGAGAAAATCCTTGATAAGGCGGAAGATATCTTTAAAGAAAATCTCAATGGTGAAGTAAAGAAGTTTGGTGGGAAATTGAATGAAGAAGAGTTTAAAAAAGTAGAAGACGAGATAAATAAACGCCTCGAAAATGATATGTTTAAAGAAGAACGGAAAAATCTCGATAAACTCATTAAGAAATGGTTGGATTTACAGAAAGAATTGTTAAATGAAATGTGTTTTGGAATATTTCCTCTGAAAGATATGCCATTTCCATCAGTATCGTTTCTTAGGATCCCCCGTATTATATGGAAAAAGGGAAAAATTGATAAAATGGATTTAAACACGGATGGTATAGCTTATGCAGGTGAAATTAAAGCATTAGTTACTCGCACTACTCTTTATGGAACTCCGCCAAAAAAGGATCCACTTTTCGCTCCACATATAGGACCTTTGGATCTTGCTGGATATAAACCAGATCCTGAAGATAAAGCTCCAAAAAACGAGAATCCGCGATTCTTATATGAAGTAATAAAAGCGCTTGATCGTAAAACTACGCGAAACCAAGTGACGCGATATGATGACCAATATGAGCGACATGGTGAGCCGATCTGTGATTTCTTGATAAAAGACGAGGATTTAATGAAAAGTCTTTCGAAAATTAAATCTGCAATAGACTCAAAGCGTCAGACATCGAGTTCTGCAATTCCAGCAATTATTTTAACATTGATGAGTACATCTTTGGTGATTGTATGCGATGAAAATTCTCGTTCACAAAAATACGAGAATGCATTTGAAGCTCTAATTAAATTAGCAGCAGCAAGTTATGAAACACCAAATGTAAAAAAGACTGATCAAATTGAATCTCAAGCAGCAGCTATGACTCAAGCAGCACAAGCGAATACACCTCCCGGGCAAGGTATAGGTTCAATGACTCCCCAAGGAGGTCCGTCGAGTGCTCCAAGCCCCCCACCACAATCTTCTGGACCACAGTTGCCTGTTTGGACCGAAGAAGAATTGGCGGAAGAAGCTAAAAAACGCGGGGGACCCGCCACAAATCTTCCCGTGTGGACTGAAGATGAGTTAGCAGAAGAATCCAAGA
>WJKO01000723.1 GCA_014729055.1 Promethearchaeota archaeon
GCGGAAAGCTAGCCACAGATTTCAAATACAGACCGGATGAGGTAAAGATATTAATCAGGTGATAAAATTATGAGCTCAAGAGGAAGAAAGAAAAAGGCAAAAAGAGGACGCGGACGTAGAAAAGTAGTAGACGCTTGGAAAAGTAAAAAATGGTATGAAGTTTATGCCCCAAAAAGCTTCAAAGAGGCATTTATTGGACAGATTCCAGCAAGTGACGAAAATGAATTGTATAACCGTACGATAGAATGTTTATTATACGATTTTACGAAAAATTTTGATCATGCACATATTAAGCTACGATTTAAAATTGAAGAAATAATCGGAACTCGATGTAACACAAAATTCATAGGGCATGAGTTAACGCGTGATTTTATTCGGGCATTAATTCATCGTGGAACGACTCGAATTGATGGTGTTTTTAATTATAAAACTGCGGATGGTTTTATTTATAGAGTTAGCGCTTTTTGTGTTACTGTACGTAGAGCAAAAGGTAGTCAAAAAAAGAGTATGCGTAAAATTATATATGAAGTCTTGAATGAGTTTGCAAAAAGTTCAAAACACGGAAAATTTGTACGCGGTATGATTTATGGTCAATTTGCGGAGAACATACGAAAAATCGTTAAGACCATCTATCCCGTTGCAGAATGTCAAGTGAGGAAATCAAAATTAGTGAGTTATCCAGAAGGAGCTATTGATGAAGAATACGATGAAGATGAAGTGTTTGAAGAAAAAGACGTAAAACTTAAAGAACACGGAAAAACCGTTAAAGCAAAGAAGAAAGCACGTAAAGCCGCACAAAGAGCTGCACACCAGCGTGAACAGCAAGATCGGGTTAGACCAGAACAAGACGAAGATAAAGACGAAGAGAATGGTGAAGAAGAGTCTAAAGAAGCAATGGAAGAAAAAGAAGAAGAAGAAGTAAAATAACACAATATAATCTTCTTCTGTGCATTTCTTCTATTATTTTCATATGTTTTTTCTAATATTTCATATTTTCTATCTTTTTAAAAGCAAGACATTTATTTTTAACGCTTAACCCTACCAGAACGATCGCCTTTAATTAACCGTAATACTTCATCCTTTGATACTCTATTTACATCACCAGGGATTGTATGTTTTAGTGCAGAAGCACCAACCGCAAATTCAAGAGCTGCTTGAGCATCCATATTGGTACATAGTGCGTAAATCAAACCTGCGGCAAATGAATCCCCGCCACCAACACGATCTACAATGTTCTTCAATTCATATTTCCTCGAAAAATACGATTTATCTTCCTTTTTTCGATAATACATCGCACCCCATCTGTTGAAATCTGCGGAAAAGCTTTCCCGCAATGATATCGCAACGATTTCAACGTTAGAATAGTGCTCAACTACGCGACGTGCTAGATTGTCATACTTGTTTTCATCGAGTTTTGTACCACCAATCTTCTGATCTAGTTGAAAATCCAAAGAATTTTGAATATCTTCTTCATTAGCTATAATAACTTTAACATATTTCATTAATGGTCTCATTATTTCCGGTGCAGATTTCCCGTACTTCCATAGCTTACTTCTATAATTAAGGTCACAACTTATGGTGATACCTTTTTTCTCTGCTATTTTCATCGCCGATTCTGTTAGATTAGCAGAATTCTGTGACAGAGCAGGCGTTATTCCACTAATGTGCAGCCATTGGGCATTATTAAATATATTATTCCAATTAAAATCCTCTGCATTTGCATGATTTATACTCGAATCAGCTCTATCGTATATTACATTGGAGGGTCGGGGTCCAGAACCTGTTTCTAAATAATAAACACCTAATCTTTTATCATTACGGGCAATATAAGCGACACCGACGCCAAAAGATCTTAACTCTTGAATAACAGCATCCCCGAGTGTATTTTTTGGTAACGCGGTAATAAATATGGTTGGAAGTCCGTAATTTGATATTGATACAGCAACATTTGCCTCGCTACCACCAAAGGTTGCCTCTAATATATTTGACTGAAATAAACGTTGATGTCCCGGAGACTTTAACCGAAGCATGATTTCTCCCAAAGTTACTACATTTTTCATCTTTTACCACCTTGTGTTGCAACTTTCGTCATCTTTCGTTTCATATATAATGATTAATTTAAATCATTAAATGTATTTTCTTATAATGAGTTTGAGTCTGAATCTAAAGTTTGATGGTTTTTATGAGTAAAAGTACAAAACAACAATCCTGGTTAAATGTAGTAAATCTCGTTTTTGGTATATTCTCCATAATATTCATTTCCCTGGCACTATTATTACCTACAATTAGCACTCAGCTTCGGGCGGCATTTGTAGCCATATCTCTATTATTTCTCAGTATATTGCGCGCAATTTTAGGAATAACGGAGCTAAAAATTGATAAAAAAACTCGGATTTTAAATATCGTTGCTGGAGGGAGTGGCATATTTATTTCATTGATTTCTCTACTTGAACCCATATTATCATCTCATATTATGACTAATTTGCTATCGATCTATTTGTTCCTTTTCGGATTGATAAGAATCGTCTATTCTATTGTTAATAAAATTTATATAAATAAATATAGGATTCTCACTCTCTTAATCGGCATAATTTCGTTAATATTATCAATCGGGGTGTTCGCATGTAGTAATATAGAAGTAATAACATTGCTATATTTAATAGGATTTGGCTATTTAGTGAGTTCTATCATGCGTATTTCCCGTTTCTTTATCGGAAAAGAAATCTATAAACCGATAAAAATATCAAAGATTCTCGATGAAGAGAATGGCAAGGAGAACAAATAAAACCTAGTGAAAATACTTGAAA
>WJKO01000724.1 GCA_014729055.1 Promethearchaeota archaeon
ATTCACGACTATGAGATTCGCGGTAGGAACTACTATTGTCGGTAACATCGCTTTTATTCCATACCAAAGTGATTCTCTTACCACATCCGAACTAAAATCTGGTCTGAAAACATCCACAATCGTATAGGACGGATCTATTTCCCTTAGAATATTGAGCACCCATTTGGCAGCAATTATTGAAATAATAATATCATCAATGTATGATCCGACAATTGATCCAATAGCTGCCCCAAAGACCTCACCCATCGCAGGAAAATGGGCTCCAATCCATCGACCAATTAAGATGCAAACAAGACGTGTAGAATTTTCAAGGATCACCGTTTGTGAGAAAAATATGACGCTTGCTTTGTCAAATCTTTGATAAGCATTTAGGGCATTATGAAAAACACTAAACATTCCAGGATATTGAACACATGAATAAATTAATAGAAGATAAGAGGCGTAAGCAATATTACTAACGACCCCTTGAGAAAGAACCCAAACCGCAATTATCGTAATTTGAATCAATCCAGTTATCATTTGAAACCAAATGAAGAATTGTAGATAATGAATTGTTTTTTTGGGTTGTTTAACATTATATTCACCGATAAAGCGCTGAAGTGCAGTTACCACGCCCATATCTGCAATCGTAAAATATAGTAAGAAAAGATTTTGTATCATTTTTTGCCAACCAAGGGCTTGTGGAAATGGAAAGATGTAATTAGGAATCAACCAAAGATTAAAAGCTACGCCAAATATACCCGCTATCATTGCCAATAATAGATTATACAATAAACCCCCTAAGGGACGATGAAATCCGATCTCTTCCCATAATTCTTCTACTTCTTCGTTCTTCTTTTCTGGATTTTCGGAGTTCTCGATTGTATCTTCTAATTCTTCCTCATTCACATTTTTAACTTGATGTTGGAGTTTATAAAAACAAGTAAGAACGAAATATAAAATAAAAATCAAATATCAGCCAATAAGCGGATCAAAGAATTTGCACTCGGGATTTTTTCTCCGCATAAATCGGATATTTGGTATTTGATCTAAATAATCGAATTTTACTTCATATTTTTTCATAGGATTATTTGAACATGGATTTCCATCTATACTATAACAAGTTTGGCTGTTTAAGTCAATAATTATGGAAGATAAAGTTTTGTATAATTCAGAATGTCTGCATATGCTTTCATTCCACGGATCATTTTCCATATTTTCATGATCAGCTAATATTTTACGTAAATCTTCAAGTTTTATTGAATCCTTTGAATTTTTATTAGCCAATAGATCTTTAACTAGATTTTCCATTCTCTTCCTTCTATATTCCGCATGTTTTATGACAGGTGCATCTTTTAGATCTCCATTCATCGTCCATAATGTATCGTCAGGAACTTGCATAGCTTTTGTTTCTGGTGCAATAAGACTATTAGAAGCAACAAGATATTGCCCGTCATGATATTCTGTGAATTCTCTAACCGCCTTTTTACTGTGTGTTTTTTCAATTACATAACCGACTCCATTCTTATCTATAATGAGAAATATCCATCCTGCAGATAGAGGCACGTCGAGGATTATCTCCTTAGCTTCATCGGCGGTTTCACATGTTTCCAAACATTCTTGAGTTAATACACCAGATGGAACTGCACTATGTTTTATATCCGTTGAATAGCCCGAATTAATGGAGAGAGCCAATCCTTTTTCATTAATGCCTGTTATTGCGTGTGGTACTGCTATAATGCCGGCAGTCACGTTATCATATCCGCTATTATTCGTAAAGTGAGAATAGCGAATGGTTTGATATTCTTCTAATTCGTATGGAAAATCAAAATTCTTTATCAAGAAAATTTGATCATTTTTTTTAATAATGCTGGCGGTACAACCGAGCCCTCTTTGAGTTGGAGAGTTCATATCGTTCTTGCAATCTCCCGAAAAGTTTTCGAAATATAGAAATTGAGAGAGTTTCTCTGCGGTTATTCCGTTTCCCTCCGCCATTCCCTCTATTCTATCATATTGATTCGGGAAAAATGAAGCGATTGTCTTAAGCATCCTACGCCCACCGCGCGACATCAATTTACCAAATATATAATTAAATGGGGCACCGCCTATGGGTTTTGCGGCTTGAACAAAGTTAAGATCCCGCATTATCTTCATAATATTGAGTTTCCCGAACAATAATTGACAGAATCTACCTTGTTGCACTCCAAGTTCATAGTGGTCTCCACTTAATTTGATGAGATCAATTGTCATGAAAAATCTGTAATTTTATTGGAATGTTTTTATTAAAATTTTGAGATTTTTATTTTTTCCTTTTCTTAAATCAAATCATAAAATCTGAAAAATTATAAAATATGGAACAACATTAATTTAAGATGTATAAAATTGCTGTTTAAGTTAGCTAAAAAAGGAGTTGTTTGATATTTCGGATTTAAGTAAAGCGGGAGATCGTCGTTTAAAAGGATTGATGATGAGTCGTCTTTTAGTAGTTGTTAGTGTCGTAGCAATACCAATATTCATTTTCGTGCTATTCACGAGATCAGATCAATTTGCAATGAATTTAATTCCCTCAGAATGGAGAGATCTAATTTTAATAGTAACTCCTTGGTTTTTCACATTCGGTTGGGTGTTTATGCTCGCATTATTTGCAAGTAGAATCGCAGGAGCTTTGGATGCAATGGATGAGCACATTCAAGTTATTCCTGCCCGATATAAACTCTTTTATGGTTTGAATGCATTAGCTTTGCTTGTATTGTTTGCAATTCCGATTTTGACTCCTGCTATTAGTGTTTTAGCGTTCGCAAGTGCAGGTTATCGCTTGGCAACAATAAAGACAGATTGGAACGAAATCGAAAGAACCCCTATAAGTGCGGTTATTCTCGCTATTATTTTTGCTGCCATCCCTACCGTAATCTCTATTGCAACTTTGCCAGATATGTTGAGTTTTAGTGAATATATGTGGTTTGGTTATTGGGTTCGTGTAATTCCTCCCTTATATACGATATCACTGGCACTGAGTACAGCACTAACATTCGGTTCTGTTGTAATATTAGTAAAGACCGGAGCGGCAGAATATGAAAATGCATACTATAAGTCAAGTAATAAAGAACCATTCAACAAAATAAATGTAATAATTTTGGAAATCATTGTCTTTGCTTTGCTGATATTTTTAGAATATTATGAAGTCCCATTTAAGAATTTAATTTATGTGGTGGGTTTCATCATGATTTGCTTTAATACAATCGTCAATTTTATCAAAGGTAGAAAGCAAGCAGATTTTCGATCCTATACATTCGGTTATATTATTACCATGGTTCTCTATGGAGCCAATCTATTATCTTGGGATGCTCTGGGCTTAAGTGAAGAAATTGAATTGTTAGTAATTATGATCTCTGCGTCAGCATATATTTTAATCTATATTATAATCTTCTTTACTTATCGAGAAGATTAGATTTTCCGATATTTTTTTTAGAATTCTGGTTTTATCTTGAATATGCAAGATAGTTTATCTAAAAGAAAAATTAGCAGCAAAATATATGATGTTCTCACGGAATATATTTTTCCAATCTTATTGCTAACCTCAACTGGAGCTTTCTCTTGGGCAATAAGAGGATGCGCAGGATACGGCACTATTAGAGGCTGCGTATTCGTAGGTTGCATGCTTTCTTCAGTATGGCTTTTATTATCTCATGAAAACACCTATGAAAGACAGCGGAGATATTCGAGCGGTTGGATTGTATTAGCATTGGTAGTCGGTATCGGCATTGGTGGCATGAGGGGATGGGGTCAGTATCCACAATGGTGTAACGGGATCTGGCGCGTCAGAGATTATGATTATAATTATGTTGTATCGATACATCCTTTGATCGGTTATTTTTGGTTGTTTATTGCTGGAAGTGGTTGGGCAGGAATGGGGAGTGCATTACTAGCGTGGACTGGTAGTAAAAAACAAATAAAAAAGAAAGATTGGATTTTGCGCTTGAGTATGGGATTTGGATCTGGTTTACTTGCCTACATACTCTTTAAAACGTTTCCTGGAATGTTTCTACCTTTATATGATAGTTTAGAGTATGATAACTTTTTAATATGCACAGAATGTTCTGATGCAATAGATGATATAGGTGTGGCGCTCGTTATGTTTGCCATATTGATAGGATTTTATTTGTACGAAATTATCAAAAAAGATTGGATGAATGTCAAGTTAATAACAATTGTCACTATGATCAGTGGGTTCCTTTGGGTTATCTTTATGCTCTTAGGGATGGACGATATTTGGTGGCGGGTATGGGAAGGATCAGCGGGTATTGGAATCGGGTTTGCTTACGGGGTTGCTTACGTAGTCTGCAATAGAAAATTGAAAGAAGATAATCCCTATCAACGCAAACAAAAGACTAGCCGATTTCCACAATCGGAAAAAATTATCGGTATTTATATTGCGTATTTCTTTGGTTTGGGATGGTCTACGCATCAAGTAATTCAAGGTCATCTAGATATATATTGGAATATTGATACCCCCACATTTAATTGGTCTTTTTTAATTCCTTGGGGAATTCACGGCATGGTTTTTCTATCATATTTAGTTTGGCGTGCTGTGAAAGAAAGTGAGAAAAAAATTAACCCAAATGCAGATCCACTCCCCGAATATATATTTATTACGGCATTTGTCTATCTGAGTCTAAGAATATATGGATTGATGGTCACTGGACCTCTTGATAATCCATGGGAACGTGGATTCTTCATGTTCTATCTAATTCAGATGTCAATTGAAATTTTAATCATGATTATAACGCTACTCATTAAGAAAAAACAAAACTGATGACATGAGTAGATGACATGATGACAAGAGTAGAAAATCTACCGAGTATTTTTGCATTTGGAGATCCGCACTTACCAGAAATTGTGCAAGTGCGGAAGAATGGATATCCCCATCATTATATGAGGATCTTGGAGAAACAGCTTCATATCTTACATCCTGAAATTCTGTTAATAGCGGGAGATCTCACTTGGGCGAACTCTTTAATTAACGCTGAGGAAGATCTTGAGCGTTTAAGAAGTTTAGATGCTCAAAATATTATCTTTATAGACGGAAACCATGACATTTGGTTTGATTCTTTAGCTCTGGATCATCAATCTTGCCAGAGAAAGGCATATGAACTATTTTCTGATGATTATTTTTATTATATTGGTGGAAGAGGAAAGATATTGACTTTATCAAACGGAGAAAAAGTCGGAATTTGTGGAACTCGTGGTATGCTGGTTTCTCCAGTTAACTATTCACAAGATGATTATGTGCAATTTGTTCTCCAAAAAGAAAGCTTAGCGCGGAGTATAACTCATTTAAAGGAATTGCTTGCAGCGACAGAAACGGATTATAATATATGTCTTTTCCACTATCCTCCAACTCATCGGGTATTCAAAGGTCAACGTGATGGAGCTTACGAATTATTAACCATGATTCGAAACTCAGGTATTATTCAAAAAATAGTCTATGGGCATATTCATCAAAATAATTCGATTGAAAAAATTAAAATTCTCAATAAAATCAAGTTTTTCTATGTCTCCATAGAACA
>WJKO01000725.1 GCA_014729055.1 Promethearchaeota archaeon
GCACAAATGGTGCTCTGATATTATTTGACTTAACTTCAAACGCCACACTTAGCCACGTAAATAATTGGTATGATGACGTTATAAAGACTGCTGGTAAGGTACCTATTCTTATAATTGGGAATAAAAAAGACTTACCTTATAAATCGGCCATCGGAGACCGTGCAAAACGACTTTGTGATAGTCTCGGATTAGATTTATTTCTAACATCAGCGAAGACGGGGGATAATATGAATGAAGTATTCAAGGTACTTACAAAAAAAATGATGAAAAATCCAGAAACAGGAGTTGAAACAAATGGGTGAACATTTAGAAAAAGCATTAGCAGATGCAACCCTCCGAAGAAAAAAGATAACAAGGAGCTTTACTTCAAGCGGAATAAGAGAGTTAGACGAAATGCTCGGAGGCGGATTTCTACCTGGCACTCAAAACTTGATTCAGCAAGATTTGGGATCTGGTGGAGAGATAATTCTTAGTCGGATTATTGAATTAGAATTATCATTGTCTAATATTGTACTGCTAATATTGACAGATCCAACTGCCGCATTCTTAGAAGGGTTAATTAATAAATTAGATACTGAAAATCTTCTTGTACTGAATCTCGTAGCAGAAAGTAGAAAAAATTCTGATGTAATTTTCGATAAACACGAAATTTCTCTAAAAATAAGGCACATAAGAAAAAAGGCAACAGAACTATTAATCAAAAAAAGAGAGGAGTTCGGCGACGATGATATTCAATTATTTACATTTTTAGTATCCCTGAATCCCTTTGTATTAAACCTATCTGACGATAAAGTAACAATGATCTTATACGATAATTTGCTACAATGTATCGACCAAAATAGCATTGATATAATTCTTCTTAATAAAGCAATATTGTCGGCAGAAATGAATGCCAGAATTCAATCACTTTGTCATGGTGTTATCGATTTACGCTCATATTTTGAAGGAGTCCAGAAGAAGAACGAAATTCGTATCTTGAAAATGATAGGGAGATATTATGATGTAAAAATCGAACCATATGTTATTGCATTTGACGAAACACGCAATAAATATGATTTCATCATCAAATCCGCATTTCTAACGAGCTTTGAAACATTCAGGAATCTATTAACTTGGAACAAGGGTTCAATCGCTTTATCAAAGGTACCTTATGTCATGGCTCCCGTTAGTTATCTTAATGCGCTCTTAGAAATGCCCTATAATGTTAATCCAAAAAAGGGAAAAGATGAAATAATTGAGAAAGCAAGAGGTATTGGACGAAGATTGGCAATTATGGTTGAAAAACTATATTTTGTAGAAAATATCGCCTTATTTAAATCGACACTCCAAACAGCATCTTTACTCGGTTGGGGTAATGCTAAAATAGAAATTATTGAGTTAGAGGAACATTTGCTTGAATTAACTCATATCGTTCATAAAAAATTCAATCAAGAAGTATATGAAATTTTCTTAGATGGATATTACCGAGGAATGATTAAACGAACGCTGAATCGCGGAATCAGATATATAAAGATCTTTATTGACGATGAACAAAATAATGAATCGTCAAACGGAAATACAATGACTTATCGTATAAGAATCAGACTAGTCAGATATCAAGATGACAACGAATTTTGACGATTTAATTATTCTTTTATAATTGTCACTTTCTAAGTTTTTTCTATCAGATTTCTTAAAAAATATATCTTTTCTTCGATAAGACTATACGCCTTCAGAGCATTTTTTCTATCGACCAAGAAAATCGTATCAGTATGACAGCTCATGATCTGAGTTATATTAATTTGACCCGAGGCAATTAAGTAAGTGAGATAAGAAACAACACCTTGCACTTTAATAATTTCTTTAGGTGATATTAAGATTAGGGCAGATTGATGTTCAATTATGTCGATAATGTCGATAGATGAAAAAATCCTCAATAATTCCCCTTTTTCACTCTGATCTGCAAGGATTGTGAATACTTCGGTTCCTTGTATCAACTGAAAGAATCTGAATTTCTCTACATATTCAAAAAGAGTGTTTACTTTAGTTATTACTCCTCTTTGTTTTACTGTAACCACAACTAAATCGTTTTTTAATTCCAAGACACTTTTAGATATGATTTTTGCCACATGTTGCTCAGTGGTCCGCTTTTCTTCAATTAGATTATCAGTATATCGCATCAAGGACATTTTTATACTATCAAGCTTAATTTTATTCTTCTTGCAGACTTCCATAACTTCGGGTTCTATCATTTGAGCAAGTGCCGAAAAATTTATTACCTCATATCGAAGACAATCTATAATAGATGGTTTGGTTTTTATAACTCTTCTTGTTGCCTCCGCTACGGAAATCTGTGATTTCTTCTTCTTAGAGCTGGGCATCTCATAAATCGTAATTTTACATTACTCAAATATTTTTTGATCTCATAAATCTCAAAAATCTTAATTTTATTGAAAATTAAATTGAATTATGAACCAAAGTAATCAGCCAAACAAAGTACGGACAGAATTAACGACTAAAACCCCGCGATTAGTCAAACTCAGCTTGTTTTTTTTATTCTTAGCAATAATTTTAGTGTATATCTTTTCTGCTTTCAAATTCTTATATATTTGGGCAATCGAGGCAAATCCTGGACCTACAAACATATTCAACCGAGATGCAATCTATGGTTTCCTCGAACAGATTTGGTTCACATATATGATTGGAAGATATATTTTCATTTTCATCATAATTGGTATATTCTTATTCGCTCTTATACTACTTAGTCTTATAAACTATTCTGATCAGCGGGATGATCGAGAATCAAAGACAGAAATATTAATAATTCACGACGATATAGTTCAAATGAAGTTGAAATCAAAAATAAGGGACGATCTCAATACGGTGAAAGAGAGAACGTTAGAAAACAACCGAATTTATACTCTAAATGAACTTTTTAATCAGAGAGGATTGATCTCTAAATTATTTAAATTGATTAAATGTCTTCTCCCAATTGTAATTTTTTTGATATTCTGGATCTGGTTTAGAGGCGCGAAAGTAGCTCCACCATCCCTATATTTTGAAGATTATCTCTATACTGATGAAGCGTCATTTTTCATTGATATTGTAATGTTCTATTTCATACTAGTATACATCTTGCTTACGCCAAATTTTGTCAAGCACTTTTCACATACGGGTTTTAAAAGAATATATTTAAAGAAATGGCATATTCATGAATCCTTTATTGGTCTGTTGTTATCAATCGGCGCTTTTCTCCTTTTAATGAATGGTGCAGGTGCAGGTGCGTACTTTGAAAGAATGTGCGGAATATTTATGCTGATTTTGGGTATGTTTATGATTGGTCGGGATTGGAAGGATTTCGTTCAGGGAAAGTTTCTCAGAGATTAACTCGATGTTTCTAAAAACAGACTAATACCTTTCTAAGAAATTCTCCTTTTCTTTTAAAAAAGCAGATTTATAATCGGGATAGCTATTGATAAACTCTTTTCCGAACTCATTTAGTATTCTCTCAGGTGTTGGAAGAACCTGAATATTCACTTTATCAAGTTCTTCTGGATCTAAACCTTCATCTATCTTTTTCTCGATGTCCTTAATTGCTTTCTTACCCATAATTCGTTTAAAAGCATTCATAATTGGATCTTTCATATGATGTTCTAACTCACATGCGAGCTTATGAATTATTTCGTTATCGTCGATTCCTAGTGTGTTTTTTAGAAATATTGCCATAATAACGTGATTGAAAACTATTTTTCTACCTATCTTTGCACCCAGTGGTGTCAATTTTATATCTTTACTTCTAGGCTTCCAACGAATAAGATTTTTCTTCGATAATTTTCTTAACATATTGGTTACAGAAGAAGATTTAATATCCATATAGTTTGCAATAGCGATATTTGTAATTTGTTTTATTTTACCAAGATCCCTTTTGACACTTAATCTAAAGATCGTTTCGATGTACTCTTGATAACTTTCTGGAATATCAATAAAAGATTGAATTTCACTCTCGGACATCTAAATCAGCACATTAAAATATATCATTCTTTAATTAAAAGTTATGGAAACTCTCATTTAATATTATTTCCTTGGCTTTGTATATATTTATACGCATCATTCAATGCAGAACAACCACCACATAAAGGACAACCCGCTTTAGTTTGCAATGGATCCAAATTATTCTTAATAAGATGTTTAGCAGTAGCGGTGTATATATTTAACATTTGCGAAGTTGTGATTTCTGAAGTAATGGATGTATTAATGTTTTCTCTCACAGGGACAATCACAGGTATCACACCCAAACTTATCATCTTCCCCAAATATTGAATTAATTGATCTATATCTTCCCCGAACCCAACTAAAATAAAGCTACTTACTTGTCCGTGACCAAAGACGGAAACACTCTCTTTCCAATACTCCTCAAATTCGGATCTTGGTATTCTTGCTTTGCCCGGACATATTTCTCTCCTAATTTCGTCATCAGGAATCTCCAAATGGATACCGATTGTATCGACCCCTACTTCTTTCAGTGTTTGTAGCAAGGATTTATCTTCAAATGGTTCAATCTGGATGTGTATTGGAAGATCGGGAAAGATATCTTTTATTTTGTGGACCACTTCGATATACATCTTTGCACCTTTTTGGGGAGTATCTAATGTTCCAGATGTTAAAGTAACATGTTTGCATAACCCTTGTTCCTTTGCATCCTTAATAGCCTTGATCAATTGTTCAGCTGATTTTCTTTTTATGGTATTCCGATTTTTAAGACTTAATTCAATGCCACAAAACTTACACGGTTTCCCTTCGCGCCAATATTTGCAAGTCTGTACAATTGTTGTTGCTAAGACAGAATCAGCGTGAATTAGAGCTATCTGTTTATTTATTGTATTCTCCAAATTGTCCATTTGATTGTATTTCTCGCGTTCTGGTATCAATCTAATATCAGTAAAATGTTTATTTGATAAATTATCTACGATTTCAACATAGAGATATCTGGGGTGCGATTTATCTTCCTCTAAGACTTTTTCCAGAATTAAATGAGATTGTTCCGATTTATGTCCATATAATGAAACATTGGCTACTGATCCGTTTAGAAATAGAAAATATCGACCACCAGCGGGTCCTGCGCCACCTTTTCGACCTTTATAAAAATCGTTGCCTCTCTTTTTCATTGTTCTATAAAAAGATTCACTTATTCTCAATCCATGCAGTAAAAGATCGGTCTTAAGTTCGAAGATTTCTTTAAGTTTTTCTGTTTTTACTCGACTCATAATCTAGACTTCTTGTTCAAGGTTTGATAAAAAATGAGAAATTATAATTGAATTAAAAAATTCGCTTAAAATCCATCAAGACCCATATATTCTATAACATTGACTGGAGCACCATGGCGTCTTTCTGACTCCCGAGCACATAACGCAATAGCAATCGTCCAAAGATTATCTGTGTAGCAAGTTTCGTGTTTAGTTCCACTTTCAATTGCCTCAATTGCTTTAAGGAAAGTCGTTTTCCAACCTGGTGGATATTTTAATTGATTCTCATTTGGAATTTGACCCCCAAGATCCACTACTTTGGGATCTTTTCCTGGAACTTCAATATATGCGTGTGGAGAATCATCACGATTGTTTCTGATGGTCCCCTTGTTCCCGAACATTTCAAAGGAAGTATGTCCTGAATCTGCGTAGGCCGCTATTCCTTCTTGTCCGGCATTGAATGACCATTCCGTACCGTTATCAAATGTGACGTGTAAAAAGATAAAAGACTCACCATAGACTTTACTCCATGAAGGATGCATTAATCGTGCACGGACTGTTTTAGGTTTTGCATCGAGCATCGCTCTCATTGAATCATATTCGTGAATCCACCAATTTAATTGAGACATATCGTGGTGCTGAGAACGCCACCAATCATTGAAGTGATATCTATTTTGGATAAACCTGCTAATTACAAACTCAATCTCACCAACGAGCCTGTCTCTTACAGCCTTTCTTATAGCTTTAATCCGAGGCATCCATCGATACTGTTGGTTTGCGACTAACATAATATCGTTCTCATCAGCCAGTTTTATTATTTCTTTTACATGTCGAACTTGATTCATATCAATAAGTAAGGGTTTCTCGGATATTACGTGGTTTAAATTCATAACTGCTTCTTCAGCATATCTTGTGTGCAATTGTGGTGGCGTCAGCACTAATGTAATATCAGAATCGATCTCCTTGTAAGCTAATGCAACATCAGAAAAAGTTGGAATATTCTTTCCCTTTGAGATTGAAAAATCCTCTAATTTCTTAAACTGTTCGGGTATTGGATCACATACGGCAACTATTTCAATTAAGTCTGGTTGTTCTTCATCCACTTCAGATAATGTTTTCAACCAGGCATTAGCTATACCTCCACATCCATTCAAAATAATTTCATATTTAGCCATATTTGTCACTTACAATTTCTTTTTTTTATTTTATTCTATTCTATTGATTTTGAAAGTGCTGAATTTAATTTAAAATTAATTTAATTTAAATTTTAAAGTGGTCTAAAAATGGGTTTTGAGACCCCAATTTTCCAATTCGCTAATTCTAAATGAGATACTGCTGAAAAGAATTTAAGATCTGCGCTCATAGTATATATA
>WJKO01000726.1 GCA_014729055.1 Promethearchaeota archaeon
AGGCTTTACATATATGAAAGAAATATCGGGACCAGAGCACAAGGTCATTTAATGTCTGCGGAGAAACTTTTAGACGACAATTCTGTTCCAGATCTATTTTTAAAAATTAAAATATGTGAAACACTTGCTGATGCGTTTAATAAGACTAAAGATAAACAAGAAATGAAATTCTATATGGATAAGGCGAGGCAAATCCGAAAAATTTTGCAAGTAAGGGGCCTCTATTAAATTGTAGTTTAAATTGTAGTTGTCTATCATATTCTCCATTGTTAGAAGGAAATACCTAAAGTTGATAATTTCAATGAAATGCACACAATCAACAGAACAAAGAATAATATGATTCCAGATAGACCTAGAATGCGACCTTTCTTCTGATATTCGTTTTCCTTTTCATTTTTTGCTGCTTTCTTTGCTGCGATATATGATACGAACGAAAATGGGAAGAAAATAAAACCTAATCGACTCAGCTTATAGGAAAGACGAGATTCTGCCAATCCCTTATGATTAACCTCATCTTTTTCAATTATATTCAACCATTCAGCATTATAGAACGCACCTTCTACATCCAATTTTCCCTTTTCCCACCATTTTAGCACCATAGTTACTTTCTTGCCGGGAATCAAGTACGCCGCAATTGTGCCCATCATCCATTCCATACTCCCAATATAACCTATTTTTTCCCACGCCCATGTTATAAGGTAGTATGCGACTAAAGTTAATGTTAAAATAATTAATGTCGGCCCCCAGTCTTGTCTTACATAAGGGTCCCCTAATATTGATGAAACAATGAAGTGGATTAAATTGTAGAGATATTGTATTGTATAAATTGTAAATGCTATAAATCCTAATCGACGGATGAAAACTGTTTTTTCCGCAAACATTTTCCCTTTTCCTCTGAATTCAACGAGTCGAATTATCATGATAATTGCACATAAGGAAAAGCCATTTAATAACAGAAATTGGAATAACCAACCTAGAAAAGGGGCGCCATTTTCAACCGTCCAGTATCGATGTTCACTTATGTTCATGTAAAGTGCAAGCGCAGGATCTATTCCTTCTTCCATTACAACTATAACCAAATTAGCAATAAAACCCGCTGCACCAATCATAAACATGATCAATCCTACTTTTAGTAACTTCTTCCAGAACGTTAAGTCAATTTTTTTTCGCTCTTGTGATAAATATATGCCGATGATACTACCAATACAGCTTACTGCCAAATATGGGAATATTGGTTCCCATTTTGCAGCCAAAGGTGCTAAGAAAAATCTAATCACAAAATCCCAAATGGAAGATTTACCGAGGACAGCATATTGTATTTCCCTTCCTGTAACCGGATCAGTTGCGTACGGATATCCTGGAACTATCAGATCTGCTAAAGCCCACATCAGAGGTGTCAATATCAATATAACTATTGCTATTATTGCGTATTGTTTTATCAATTTCGTTGTATTTTTCCATTTTCCATCCTTTGTTAAGATTGCATGTATAATTCCATTAATTATTACGCACCACGCTATTGCGTGTATTGTTTCAAAGTGATAAGCTCCATATGTTAGAATCGCAGGATCCGTTGCTGTGATATTATCAAGATTCTTAAATAACTCCCCTATATAACCATGATAACCAAGCAGACCTTCACACAACATTGCAAAAATCAATAGCAAGAATCCACCCATAACTTGACGCTTTCCGATATCTTTTGCACTCCGACCTCTTTTTAATTGTTTTTGCATCGAGATCATGTTCCCAGTAGCGCTTATCATCAGAAAGAAACCCGCAAGACCTCCAAGAAATGGCAATACGAATAGTAATATCAGTTCCAAAAGCGTTAAATTAGCCATATCTGCGAGTAATGCATCGAGATCTAGAATGTCACTTATAGTATGTAGAACAATCATCATAAGCATAGCCAATCCTCGCAAAAAATCAATGGAAGAAAATCTTTTCATAGTATGCACTTTCTTTATAATCTAAATAATTTAAATAATCTAAATAATCTAAATAAAAAAATCGTATAAAAAAATAGGCTAAATAAATAATAAGAATCTTAGCAAGATTTCCAACTGTTTGATTTAATCGAATCTTTTACGTGTTCGAGTACCCTTTGCACCTTTACTGCATCGTCGAAATTAGGATGTATTTCTAAATCTTTAGCAATTGCATTAAAGAAATCATAAACCTCATGGGTAAATGTGTGTTCCCATCCTATAATATGCCCCGAAGGCCACCATTTATTTACATAGGGATGTATTCCTTCGGTTACATTTATTGTTCGGAAACCTTGTGCGAATGCTGGATCTTCACTTGAATAGAATTCAAGTTCATTCATTCTTTCTAAGTTCCATACTATGCTGCCCTTACTGCCGTTAATTTCAAAACAGTTGTAATTACGTCGCCCAGTAGCAAACCTTGTTGCCTCAAAGCTTCCTAAAGCACCGTTGTTAAATTTTGCTAAGAAAAGAACTGCATCATCAACTGTTACTTTACCCATTTTCCTTTCCTCACTTGCAGTATGGTCTCCTAAACCGACTCCTGCGCCTGATGGAAGAGGACGTTCTTTGATGAATGTCTTTTCCATACCAATGACTTCTTTAATTCCTCCTAGTAAATATTGCGAGAGATCGACAATATGTGCGTTTAAGTCTCCGTGCGGACCGGATCCCGCAACATCTTGTCTTAATCGCCATACAAGTGGAAAGTCCGGATCTGTTATCCAATCTTGTAGGTACACTGCCCTCCAATGATAGATATCACCAATATATCCTTCATCAATTAGTTTCTTTGCGAGCTGTATGGCTGGAACCCGTCGATAATTAAATGCACACATAGCTTTGACATCATTTTTTCTAACCGCAGTAGCCATTTTTTCGGCTTCTTCTAAATTTCGAGCTAGAGGTTTTTCACAGAAAATATTAATACCCTCCTCCGCTGCGGCAATATTTGGTTCCAAATGCATGTTATTAGGTCCTGAATTGTCAAAAAGATCGATTTTATCACTATCTATCATTTTCTTCCAATCTGTTTCAACTTGATTCCAACCAAATTGTTTAGCAAATGAATTCACATTTTCTTTTGTCCTTCCACAGACGATCTCCTTAACGGGTTCTGCTGGAGGCGGATAAAAGAACTTCGGCATCTGATTATAAGCATTTGAATGCGCTCTGCCCATAAAGGAATATCCTAACATTCCTACTTTAATTTTTTTCATATATTTCCATCACTTTATTTTCCTTATATTTCATTTCTTGATCTATAAATTAAAAAGCTAATTACTTTTGCCGGTGAATTAAGTAGTGAAATAAATTAGATAATTCTGAAGAATTCGTTTTTAGCGTCCCGAAATGCTTGTTCAATTAGATCTATTTTTTTACCAGATGGTCTCTCTAAACAATCCTTTACCCCTGCTTTCAATATCTGGTAAATATAATCATATGCCTTTCGCGTTTTTTCGTCAGGTAATGAGATCAACTGTCTTAGAGATACATTTTTCTTTTTTATAAATCTCTTAATTGATACAATGATTAATCCTCCGATAGCAGTCTTTGCCATTGGTAGATATTTATTTATGATGCGAGCTTGGTTATCCACGCGAAACTTGAGTGCCTTAATCCCTTTCTTATGAATTGCCATTGCTTTCTTCAATTTTGCTCTGTCAAAATCGCTTTTAGATAGTTTAATAAAATCGTCGCGTTGAACAATTCCTCCTGTAATAGCGCCGTATTTATTATATTGGTTGCTTGTCTGTGTTTTGCTACTCTTTTTTGTCGATGACCTTCCTCCATGCATCTCTTTTTCCTTCTCATCTTCATCTAAATACATGGACAAAGCAATTCTGACTTTTTCTTCTTCCTTATGACCCTTCTTTATCTTTCTTATATCCACATTTACTACTCTAACCTCGATTACGTCGCCGACACTCAATACTTCTGTTGGTTCTTTAATATATCCGCCGCGTCCATCAGGTCTTTTCATTTCAGAAATATGTACAAGTCCATCATCGTGCAATCCAATATCCACAAAGGCACCGAAATCCACGACATTTCTAACGGTTCCTTTTAGTATATCCCCGATTTCAAGATCTTCCGCATGCAAAATATTTTGTTTCAAGATTGGTTTTGGTAGATCATCTCGGGGATCTCGACCTGGTCGAATTAAAGCTATTACAATATCTTTCAGTGTTGGTAATCCAACGTCCTTTTTTAGAAAGTCCATTAATTCCTTTGGACGAATGCCACGTAATTCACTTACGAGCTCTTCTTTTCGCCCTCGATTTGATAAAATACCCGTATCTTTGCCGATAAATTGCAGAATATTCTCGACAATCCAATAACTTTCAGGATGGATTGTTGTTGCATCTAACGGATTCTCACCATCAAGAATCTTCAAAAACCCAGCACATTGTTCAAATGTTTTTGCACCGATTCCAGAGATTTCTTTAATATCTTGTCGAGTCAACATGGGCTTCTTTTTAGTATATTTGTAGATTCGTTTTGCGAGAGTTGAACTCAATCCGGAAACATATTCTAATAATTTGTATGATGCAGAATTTACCATAACACCTACATTATTAACACAATCTTCGATAACTGCGTCTAATTCTCTTTGTAACTCATATTGGTTCACATCGTGTTGATACATTCCGACACCGATGTGCTTTGGGTCAATTTTAATTAATTCTGACAAAGGATCTTGTAATCTTCTCGCAATTGAAATAGCACCTCTCGCTTCAACACCCAAATCTGGAAACTCATCAGCAGCAATCTCAGACGCAGAATATACTGATGCACCTGCCTCATTTACGATTGCATATTCTAACTGCGGAACATTTTTTGATAATTTAGATACAAACGCCTCCGTTTCCCTGCTTGCAGTTCCGTTTCCAATAGCAATTGTATATACTTTATATTGTGCAATAATCTTTAATACGAGTTTGGCTGCTTCTCGGGGATTTCGTTTAGGTCCAGGCGTAGGATAAATAATATTATTTTTAACAATTTTTTCTGTGTCAACATATTGTCCTTTTTCATCAATGAGAGCAATTTTGCAGCCATGAGCATATCCAGGATCTATTGCTAGTATTTTTCTTCCTTTTAAAGGCGGTTGCATCAAAAGAGACTCTAGATTCTTCGCAAAAATATTAATAGCATGTTTTTCAGCCCGTTCCTTCATATCTGAACGTAATTCTCGTTCTATTGACCTGATTATTCGCCGATAACCATATTTTATCGCTTTCGCGTATTCTTCTAAAAACAGTGATTCTGGTTGATGTATTAATTGTGCTTTTAACCATTCAGTTAATTCATCGTCCGGAACGTTGATATTGACGTCTAATACTTTTTCAGCTTCGCCTCTATTAATTGCTAATATCCTATGAGGGGGCATATCTTTGGCGC
>WJKO01000727.1 GCA_014729055.1 Promethearchaeota archaeon
CATTTGTCACATGTTGTATAAATCCAGCCATGGACTTGCACAGAGTTTCCTGGGGCACCACATCCTTCGCATATATTACGAGATTTATTCTCTGCTATTTGTATAACTTCATTTATTTTATCTGACCCATTATCAATATAATATCTTAATTCACCATATTTTGATTTAACTTGGAATGCTTTTGGGTATGGGTCTAGCTTTTCTTTATCGGCAATTTCACATATTTTTTTACTTAACTCATATATAAGATTAAACCATCCACTGCCACATTCAAATCCAAAGCACATAAGATTGTTTTGTACACTTTCATCCTTCCCTCTATATAATTTTGGGAAATCATTGCATAATTTAAATTCTTGTTCTTGATTCATGATTTATTTACCATTTATTGATTGACCATAGTTTTCATTTGCATTTTCTGCACCTTCAACAGTGCGGTAAGCTCCTGTTAATTCCCCAGCTTCATCAGCATGGCAGTAATAGCCATCTAACCTTTGCCAAATCCCTTTATGGCCTTCAACGGGTTTAGCATTCTCAAATGGGCCTGGATTAATAACTTGATCTTCCATTTAATGTCCTTTCAATGTCCTTTCAATCTATTGTAAAGATTTAACATCATCTCTAGATATAGGTATTGATGCTTTAATTTTTCCTGCCAAATAATCTTCAGCGGCTAATAATATTGGTGCCCATTTTAAATACTCGGCTCTTGTTCTCGGATCTTTAAAAAATTGTATAAAATCTCCCTTTTCATAACCATCAACACAAAATAAATCTTTTTCCTCTACTGTCACTGTAGTGTATTTATATTCAGATTGGCTATGCAAATTCCAATGTTGTTTTCTACTAGCCCAGGTAAATTTAGCCTTGTGAGCTTTAGGCATCCATTTTGCTATTTGAGCAACTAATCCTGGTCCAGGATCTCCAAATGGCTTATATCTATTATAATTTGATGGATTTCTTATACGATAATCGTTCTCTTGACGTTCATTTTCTTTTTCTGCCATTTTCTCTTCATATACTTTTTGCTGACCAATAGTAACAGCATGAGGTCCTAAATACTCATTACACTTAATTCTATACGCTTCAAAATCAGGCTTTTCTCCATTATATAAAGTTTTTGATTCATCATATATTAAAGTTACAGCAGCTTCAAAACCTTTAGCAGTCCAAGTTTGAACTGGAGGATGAGGATGAAGAATTTCGCTTCTATCGAATAACCCCTGCACAATTAGAGCAATTCTATTATAGTATTTAATTTTATCTGCTATTTGTTTTAATCCATCATCATAATAAACGGTATTTTGGTCAAATGAAAACCATTTGTTTGGGTTAAATCCTTTATGATAAACTTTAGACTTAGTTTTATGGTGATATCCACCATACGGTGCTCCATCTAATTTTCTACGCCAAATGTTATTATGATACCAATAATATGCAGCATCACAACAATCATGTGACCATCTATTATCATTAACATCTTCTTTAGTGATAATTCTTGTAAATTTTCCTTGATTATAAGTTACTGTTCCATCCTCATTCAAAGTAAAATCTTCTTCTTCTGGTCTAGGCCCAACATTTTCTTCAAACCATTTCAACCGTTCTTTTTCTTCTTTTTCATATTGTGCTTTTTCTTTAGCATAAATCTTACTTAACTCTTCATATTCATTAACTGTCATAAATTCAAGCTCTTTTATATTGCATTTTGCCATTAAAGGTACAGAAGGATCACATACATTAGGATCGGGGAATATTCTTTCATTAAAATTTAAATCACTACGTAAAAAATATAGTTTATCACCATTGCGAATATATAAATATGTTTGAGTATTTTTCGCATTAGCGTCATTAATTTTAATAAACTTTGATAAGGACCCATCATAATCATAATACTTTGCGTTACGTCTAATTTTGAAAGCAGCTAAACAGCGAGGAAATGGTAAGATCCTATCTCTATTATTAGGTTTAGCCATCCACTTATTAAATTCATTTAGGCTTTCAAAATCCATCCCACCGGATCTATAATCAAGTAAACATTCTTCATCCATATAACACCGACGTTGCATAATATGTAGTTTGTCACCATAATCAGCTGGTTTACCATCCGCAAACTGTACAACTTCTTCGGCTAGTCCTGCATATAATGAAACAGCAAAAATACGATCATCTACTTCTTCTAAACATCCCTTTACCGAATCAGAAACAGCTTTAAGTGGAATAGCTTCGGCACTTAGCCATGCAGATAACCATTTATTATTGTGCTCCATTTCTTTAAATAACTCTGGTAAATCTTTTTCTTTTGTTTTAATTAAATCATTTTTATATTGATTAGGGTCGTCATTTTGCGAAATACAAACAAGTGAATTATTAGAGGCTTTTGTAGCGGTATGCCTGTCAGTAATACCTACTCTTGTACTTACACCTAAGCGGGCCGTTATTTGTTTAATTTTATTTAAAATATTATCTACTTCATTTTTATAATGTTGAACATTATCTTGTATTACTTGATTAGGATTTAATTCTATTTTTAAGCTATTAAAATCATTCATATGAATTCTTATAGTATGATACTCATTCTGTGTCGGGAATGATAACTTAAAATAATTAGACCCAATATGAGTTACGCAACCTAATTCTGTCGATTTATTTTCAGGATCAAAATACCAATACCATTGCCCTAATTCAATTAGGGGTCCTTCATCTAAAATTCTTTCTGGTTTTTGCTGCTTCGGTATTATATTCATTATGCTTATCGATTTCGTTAATTCTACTACATTTTTAGCAGTTACACTAGTTCATAATTTATAGCCAACTTCCTAGCATATTCTTTTGAAATACCAATTTTGTTAGCAATACGCTTATAAGTCCATCCTCTATTACGGAATTTAAGAACCCGCGTAGCAGTCTTAGATACAGGGCCGTAAATGGGTGGACGGCCAGATTTACGTTTAGTGTTCATAATGTCTCCTTGTAATTTTTTATATCTCGTGCATACTAACTGTCAATATGACAATTTAGTTATTTAGTCTTTCATGGAAGATAAACGTTCAATTTCTCTTGTATATTCTGCGACAGTTCTTTTAATACTTTCAATGCCACATTTAATTAGATGCTCGTTTTTCTCGGCCATAAAAACATAACGCTTTGCGTATATATTATTACTGCTTTTAAGCAATTCAATAAATTTTTGATATTCATTTGATTGCAACTCATCTTGTGCTTTTTGGGCATCCACTAGTCTATCTTGGCTCTGAGAAAGACTACGATTCTTATTTTCAATCGCATAATCTAGAGCGTCATTTTTATTACGAAAGAATTTAACCCAACTAGACAGATATTCAATTTCAGCATAATCATTAGTCACATTCCTACACTTACAACCGTTTTTAATAGCGTGGAGCCTACTGAACAACAGTTTAGATAGTTCGTGATTTACTCGTGACAGTTCATAATTTTTGGACTGATCAAAAAACCACCAACCCAAAACGGATAGCTTATCAGCCATGCTTGTATCCCAATTATTTGTAACAGATAAGAGAAGCTATCTAATATTCATTTCTTACTTTAATGTGGTCCCTAATAGGTCGCGCATCCAGACAAGTAGGGGTAGATAACCCAGCCGTTCGACGTTCATCCATTTTTTCAAAGTATAAATCACTAAGACAACGTGCTTTAATATCAAGGAGAGATCCGTGTCCACTACGTCGCCACGTATCCTCATAATAACATTCATTACCTCGCATTGTAATCCTTCGCTCATGTATGACCACGCGTTTCGTAGCATCTTGCCATTCATGAAAGGCGTACTCTGCCGTATCACTAAAAGGATCTATTTCTGCAGCACGTTCCCATTCTCGTTCTGCGTGTCGTTCAGCCTGTCGTAGATCTAAGATGTCTAGCATCATTACCCTTTCATGACTTTATGCGAATAATCCTCGCATCTTATTAAACTTATAAAATGCGTCTTTATCAAGATAATACTTTCCTTCATATACCCAATCAGGTA
>WJKO01000728.1 GCA_014729055.1 Promethearchaeota archaeon
ACATTAATTATCCTCTTTGAACGGCAATCAAACCCCGATTTAGTATATTCTTCTATAATTTCCTCATCACTTATACCACATAATTTTTGAAATAGGGCAATTATAACACCAGTTCGATCTTTTCCGGAATGACAATGAAAAAGAATACCCGCAGTAGCATTAATTATAATTTCAAAAGATTCTTTAACTGCTTTTTTACATAGAATAAGTTTCAACACATATCCTCTGTCTTTTCCGACAATTTCTTTCCTCTTTTCGTGCGGCAAACTTTTTAAAGGCATTGATTCATTAAAATCTAATACATGAACTTTAATACCTAATTCCTTTTTCAGATATTCAGGAAATCCTGAACGATTTGATTCTTCTTTTCCGCGCAGATCGACAATATCATTAATATTATTTTCTTTCAGAAATTGTTTAAGCAAGGAGACTTCACTTAAGTAATTTGCAGGATTCCTTGACCTGAAGACATTGTTTATCTTTGAAATACTCCTAAAGTTAAGGAGATAATCTCTCTTATAAATATCCTCCAAAAATTCACTCATTTTGGATGGACTTATGGAGAAGGTCTGTTTCTTTTCCTTTTCCGCAAGAATATTATCTAAATTACCTAAAAGGTCATCAAACCAATCGATAAAGTTCCTTTTAAAAGCATTTACATCCTCTTCAGAAACCTTTGGAAATAAATGAGTAATAAATTGTCGTTCAAATTCATTATCCATACCTCTTAGTGCGTTAGAAGGGTTAAGCCAATTACTATCAGTAGATTCGATGAACGCTTTAATTAGAATAGCATCGTGTAAACACTGAGAAAAAACCTTATAAAAGAGATAAGCATCACCTTGATAATTTAAGCTTGACGATAATTCAAAATTTAACAAAATCTCTAATAATTTTTGATGAAGAATACTAATGGATTCATCTCGAGGAATTTGGCTTGTTTCCGAGATATGAGACCTCGGGTATTCTTCTACGGATGCTACTTTCTTTTTTAGATAATCTTGGATCTTTTTGATCTTTCCTAAATTTATTTCACTGGATTGGTAGCTTGTGTCTGTCATTTTAGATATGAGAAAAAAGGAAAGATTTGATTTAAGATTTAATATTTATTCTTAATCAATATTGACTGCTATTGTCTATTGTAGTGCTAAGTTGCATTTCCACAAATAATACATCTATGAGATAGGCTTAATCCTTTGTAGCATGTCTTACATAGGAATGCATCATAGTTCTGGCTGTCCTTATATAAATGGCAGAGAAAACAGCGCATACGATAGTTGCCCTCTCTATAGCATTTTGGACAGAGAATTGCGCGATATTTGTTTTCTCCCAAAAATCCACCACAATTGGAACATCGATTCACACCTTTTTGATAATAACATTCTGAACAAAATTGTGGATGAAGTTGCATGGATTTTCGTCAATTCCTCAAGGATTGCATCCTATAATTTTCACGGCTATGAGAATAAAAGAAGAAATGCAGAGAAAGGGATTCGAACCCTTGAACTCCTATGAGACCAGCGCCTCAGGCTGGCGCCGTAGACCAATCTTGGCTATCTCTGCTATTTTAATTCTATTATTTGGTAGTATCCGATTTTATTTTCTGAATCGGGATGAATTAATTTTCTTAGTGGAATTTTTATGATTATGAACAAGAAGTTCAATTCTCGATCATTATAAAAATTCTATTGTAATTTGTATATCACCGAATTAAATTAAAATTTTCCACATTGTCAAACTTAAGAAGTGCTTTATGAGATGATGTTCTTTTTATAGCTCGTATGATTTTTTATTTAAGTTGTCAGTTTTAAGTTTTGTTTTATTTCTTATTTGTCGATTTGGAAAAATAATGGAATATTTCGATGTTTTCTACAATTTAAAGTCGCCGTATTTTTTAATATATTCAACCAAGCCACCCGCTTCCAGTATATCAGTCATAATGCTGGGGAATGGGTCAAAGTTTATTTCAAAGTCTTGAGTTATATTTTTTACGATACCATGCGATAAATCCACTTCTAATTGATCGCCTTCCTTAATTTTTGATGTATCGCAAGTAATGATTGGTAATCCCACATTAATACAATTACGATAAAATATTCTCGCTACGGATTTACACAAAACCGCATTACATCCTGATACTTTTATTATTAACGGGGCGTGTTCTCGAGAACTTCCAAGACCCATATCTTTTCCAGCAATAACAAAGGTATTTCCTGCCTCCATTTCTGAAGCAAATTCCGGCCTTGCATCCTCCAATACATGTTCCGCTAGTTTTTCGATATCCGAACGGAGATGATAATAACGACCAGGACAAATTAAGTCTGTTGAGATATTATCTCCAAAGATATACGCTTTTCCTTTGAGTGTGTTTGATGACATAGTTTATCGCTCTCCTTCTAATTCATCTGTAATATAACCTTTCAGTGCACTTTTGGCTGCCGTAGCGGGACTTGCCAAGTATATAAATCCTTTAGGATTCCCCATCCGTCCCAGAAAATTTCTATTCTGAGTACTTAGACACACTTCTCCATCCCCTAATACACCGCCGTGAACTCCAATACAAGCTGCACATCCTGGAGGCATAATAACTCCACCTGCGTTGACAAAAATATCGATTAATCCTTCTTTTACTGCATCTAAATAAACTTGTCTCGATGCCGGACATACAATTAATCTAACACCATCTGCGACTTTCTTATTCTTTAGTATATGTGCAGCAATCCTTAAATCGCTGATTCGACCATTCGTACACGTTCCTATAAAGACTTGATCTATTTTTACTTCAGAAACTTCACCTATATCTTTAATATTATCAACAGTATGAGGAGCCGCTATTTTAGGTTTGATTTTACCTACGTCAATTTTTATCACTTTTTCATATATTGCATCATTATCCGGGTTTATTTCTCGATAATCTTCCTCGCGACCAACAGCCTTAAGATAATCCCGTGTATGATCATCAGAAGCAATTAAACCTGCTTTAGCACCTGCTTCCACAGCCATATTGGATAAGACAAATCTTTCTTCTTGTGTTAAATTTGTAATAGCTTCACCCGTAAATTCTAATGCGCGATAATTTGCGCCATCCGCGCCGATCTTCCCGATGAGATACAGAATCATATCTTTAGAATATACTCCTTTTGCTAATTCTCCTGTAAATTCCACTTTTATCGTCGATGGTACCTTTAACCAAGTTTTTCCCAATCCCATACCAACTGCTACATCAGTAGAACCCATCCCTGTTGTGAATGCACCCATTGCACCTCCAGTACATGAATGTGAATCCGCCCCAATCAGTAGATCGCCTGGTTTAATGTATTTTTCCATAGTAACTTGATGACATATTCCATCTCCTACATCTGAAACTATCGCGCCATATTTCTTAGCGAAATTACGGATAAGATTGTGATCATTACTCAATTCTTTTCGGGAACTTGGTGCCGAATGATCAATATAAAGTATAGTTCGCTCGGGTATTACTTTTTTAAAACCAATTTTTTCAAAATTTCTTATTGCTAAGGGTCCTGTCCCGTCTTGTGTTATAGCAACATCAACTTTAGCAATGACGAAGTCCCCAGCTTTAGCGTCTTTTCCGCACTTTTCGCTTATAATCTTTTCTGCTATAGTTTTACCCATAATTTGTAATTTATACCATCTTATCTAAAATTTTTCCCAATGTTCTGTCATCTATTCATGGGTTTGTTAATGAAGATGGGAATTGAGTTTTTATAGAAAAATAAATAATTATGGAAACCAATTCATAAGTGATGTCAAATAGAGATCAGAAAGAAATTTTTTTGAATGAAGAAGGAGATAGCTGGTTTAATAGAAATAAATGTCATGATTCCCAGTATCTTGATAAAGTTCCGCCTTTTTTAGAACTCTTATTGAAATATATTGATAAAAATTCTAAGGTACTTGAAATTGGGTGTTGTAATGGGAGAAATCTAAAGTATATTCGAGAAAAGACTGGCGCCGAATGTTACGGAATTGAGCCATCAGAAAAAGCTGTTGAATTTGGTTCATTAAATTTCTCTGATATTAAACTAAATATCGGAACAGCAGACGATTTACCATTTAAAGCTGATTTTTTTGATTTTGTATTTTTCGGTTTCTGTTTGTATCTTATAGATAGAAAACTTCTAAGTAAGACTATTGCAGAAGCCGATCGGGTATTAAAATCAGATTCGTTTCTGGC
>WJKO01000729.1 GCA_014729055.1 Promethearchaeota archaeon
ATCCATTTATCGAGTAAATTTATCGGATTTGACTGAAAGAAATCCAGTATTCCGAATGTGCCATTATATTCATTATGTTGAGCTCCCATAAACATAAGAAGGGGACCATTTCTTCGTTTTTTATGTTTAAATAAAATGGGAAGATATAATCCTTGATTTACCAGTTTAATTTCCTTATATTTAAGAGATTCATATTTAATGGCTATCTTTGCAATTCTATTTGAGATTATCTTAAATAAATCAGCCCGTTTATCTTGTTGTAATAACATGTCTATAATTTTTTTATTTACTATAGTTTCTTCTATAATTTTTTCATCTCTCTATTGTTTTTCTTGATCTTCATTATGTAATATTGTGATAATATCAGAAAGAAATGAATCCCAATCTGAAAATTTTACTAGATTATTATGATTCTCAGTTATAATGTCAAATAATATACATGCTGCACAAAACATATCGCTTAGATCCTCTTCATTAATACCGAGCGTGTTTAAGCCCTCTTCATTAAAAGCAATTGCGCGATCAATATCAATCCCATCAAATCCTGAAAGATTGACAACAAATTCCTCTTTTTTTAAAGTACCTGAATAAGGTAATCGTGCTACTCGTCCCTCTCCACCTAAAGGATAGAAACAGCCATCTTTTTGCACTACATAAATTCGAATGTCGAAAGTACGCCTTGAATTATTAAAATCAGTGAGTGCAAAGTCTGCCATTTCTTGAATGGTGTATGGAAACGGCGAGCGTCTTGCATCAAATTTTTGATAAAATTCTGAAATAGATCGCTCCATGATTTCGAGACCGCGTTCCTCTGAAAACTTCGGAGAGATCGGTTGAATTCCAACTCCACCAGAACCTCCAAATGGTTTTAGAATATAATTTTTCTCAGAATTCTTTATAAGTTCTTCTATTATGTGCTCTAAATGAAATGGATCGAATGCTTTCGCAAATTTGAGTTTTTGGATCTTATATGGCTTCAATCTCTCGTATCCTTCATTTATCGCTAGGTAGGTATTGCCTTTATCATCTGTTATATGATAGATTGGATTCACTACTAACGTTTTGACTCTCGTCCAGTCATGCTTGATATATGCACTGATGATCTGAAAACGCCTAGCAATACCGTCTCCAATAACTACATCCACTTGCTGTCCTTTAAACGTTATGTGATCATTTTTATAAGAGAGAAAATCAAGTAAATTGTTATAATTCGCTATTATAAAGATAATATCATGTCTAGGGATATTTTTAGTTTCAAAATTAAATGAATTATAGATACCAACCGAATAACCTTCTATTTCATATCTTTCCTTTAAGAATTCCGCGAGCATAATTTTTTCTTGAAAAAGGTAATCGTTCGGGACTGTACCAATGATGACAACCTTTCTCTCTTCATCTTTTGCACTTTTATCAATTGCATTTTTATATGCTGTGAAAATGGATTCAATATCACCAGGGGCTAGCGAGAGAATACCACGGGATGAACCCCCATTTGTTTCTAAAATAACAAATTTGCGATTTCCATTTTCTTCTGTGACCATGAAGTCCACACACCCGAAATAAAACAATTTATCGTTACAAATCTTTAAGGGACCACCAAGCTTTTCAATTGCTTTTTTCCTTATTTTTTTCAAAAATTTGCTATCTTGTCTATTTCTTAAAGGCGCTACCGATACCATTTTTTTATTAAAATAAGTTGCGATGTATACGAGGCTATCTTCATCGAAATTTATCTTAGGCATATCAATCATATCATTTTATTCTTTTAAAAATTATATGATTAATGATAGAAGGCTATATTCTTTCTAAAATAATTGAGGATAGGCGTTAAAACTAGCTAGTAATTTGAAGTTTTTTTTAAACTAACAAGATTATCAATAAATTTTTAAATATTCAAATTACAAAAAATAATGATAATCCAATAAAAAAATAAAAATAAAAAACTAGGTGTGGTTGAAGTGCCTAAAAAGAAAGTTGATGATTGGGAAGATGACTATTATGACGATGAAGCTGATGAAGTTTTAGAGGAATATTTTTCAGAAGAGCCATTCAAATGTCGTGTTTGCGGAAAAGAAGTCACCGTGGAAGATGGTGATGACTATGTCAAAATCTGTGATGAGTGCGCAGAAAACTATAATATGGATAAACTTTGGAATGACTATGATGTTGGAAAATTAACTGATGAGGACCTTGCGAAAGTCGATTTAGAAAAATACCGCCTCGAAGAATAAGATTAACAGAAACAAAACTTAAAAGTCTTCTCAAAAATAACTTATCATCAAGAGAGATTAAACTCGCTAAAAATTATTTTTTCCAAATTAAATCTAAATTTTAAATATTCCTTCTAAGTTTTAATAGAAGAAAAAAATACAGTTTCATAGATGAAAAAAGAAACTGAATTTATCAAACATCCACTTATAAGAGAAAGTAAGGTTCTCAGAAGAACATATCAAGAGAGAATTTTTGCATCGTGTATTGGAGAAAATAGTCTAATAGTGCTTCCAACAGCCATGGGCAAGACTATTATTGCTCTATTAATGTCTGTCTTTCATCTATCAAACGATATAGATAATAAAGTGATCTTTTTAGCACCTACTAAACCTCTCGTTGTGCAACATCAAACAAGCTTTATAGAGATGACAATTTTAGGAGACGAAAAATGGCAATTACCTGTATTAACGGGAGCAATCACTCCGGATAAACGTGGTAAAATGTTCTTAGACGCAAAAATTGCCTTTATGACACCTCAAGTACTACAAAATGATATCATTGCAAATCGAATTGACCTTTCTGAAGTAGCATTAATAATTTTCGATGAAGCACATCGAGCTGTTGGAGACTACGCATATACCTTTATTGCAGAAATTTATCATCAAAGAAAACCAAATGGGCAAATCTTAGCTATGACTGCTTCTCCCGGTGGTAATAAAGAGAAAATTGAAGAAGTGTGTAATAATCTTTATATAAAGAATGTAGAAATAAGAACTAAAAACAGCGATGATGTTAAAGAATATGTCCAAGATGTAGAAATGCAATGGATTTCAATACAGATGCCTAAGGAATATGAAAATCCCAAAAACAATATCGAATCTTTATTAAAAAAGTTCTATAAGACTCTATATAATAATAATTTCTTGGACAAATACGGCATTAATAGTGTATCACGTAAAAATCTCTTAAAGTCTTCAAAAAAAATTGACGCAAGAATAAGGATTGCACGAAAAAATCCCAGTTTAGAGCATGAATTGAAAGTATTATTTACCATGAAAAAAGTTGTATCTAATGCTATCCGTTTGTCTCACATGTCAGAACTTCTTGAAGCCCAAGGTATTAGACCTCTATACAAATATCTGAAAAAGAATATTGCAAAAGTCCGAGATCCAAACAGTTCTAAATCACTTAAAGAATTGTTCGCAATGGATGAAATGAGGGAAATTAATCATTCGATACAGAATCTTAATGATGAGGGTTTTATTCATCCGAAAATGGTGGAATTAGGAGAGATCTTACAAAAACAGTTTTATGAAATTACATACTCCCGGGTTTTAGTTTTTGCAAATTTTAGGGATACAATAAGTTCAATATTATCATATTTAAAAGATTTTAAGAAGATAAAGGCAACTAAATTCGTTGGACAAGCCAGCAAAAAAACCGGTAAAAAGATAATCAAGGGGATGACTCAAAAAGAGCAACTAGAAGTGCTGAATTCCTTTAAAAAAGGAAAGTATAATACATTAATAGCAACAAGTGTTGCTGAAGAAGGGCTGGATATTGCTGAATGTGATTTAGTAGTTTTTTATGATGTCGTTCCCAGCGAAATACGCACAATTCAAAGAAGAGGGCGAACCGCTCGGAAGAGTGCAGGCAAAGTCATTCTGTTGATGACTAAGGGGACTCGTGAAGAAGGATATTATTGGGCGGCAAAACGAAGAGAAAAAAATATGAAAAAGAATCTGAAAAATCTAAAGAATGAGAATTTAGATTTGGATAATTCAAAAAAAGAAAGAGACGAAAATAGAGGAATTCCAGAGAGCTCTGCTATGATGAATGGAAAAGAAAAAACTCTTATGGATTTTGTTCCATCAAATGGTAAATTATCTCAAGCAGAGCCAAAAAAGACGAATGCAGAAAAAACTCAAGATCAACAAAGTGAAACTGATCATGCAGAAAAGTTCGAGGATAAAAAGAAATCACTCAATAATAACGAGCAATTTTTATCAGCAGAAGAATTGGGAGGGAAAAGTCAAGG
>WJKO01000730.1 GCA_014729055.1 Promethearchaeota archaeon
GCCAATATGGATGCCCAGAAGTGTGAGGGAGAAAATAATTGATAATAGCTTGACAGATATTCTTGAAGAATTTAAAAAAATCCTTGTCAAACAATATAAAATAACTGAAATAGATGAGAAGTATTTCTCGAGTATATTAAGCGAGGTAGAAGAAAGATACAGGAAATACAGGTATAGTGAAGAAAATTGGAAATTCTTCCCTGGCAAAGAAATTAGGAGAAAGATCGATAATTCCATCAAACTTAAATGCAATATAACCATAGATTGGAATGTAATAAAAAAGAGAGCACTAAAAAGCAGCTTGGCAGAAGAGTTTCGTAGTCAAATAGCAAATTACCTAAAAGATTTATAATTTTTTGCATCAAAACCCGTTGGGGAATTAACCTTGCTCAAGTTGTAATTGTGGGCTATTTTCATTTCTTTGCAATAGGTTTAAACAGAACTGCGATGGCATATAAATCAAGGTTCTTTCACGGGAAAAATCAACCAACTGATTAAGAATGGCTAGATTCGAAATAATGTCCTCGTCTGTGCTTTATAATTAGTGGAAATAAATGACATCATATAGCATAAATTACACCGATGAAATTCGAGTATCTAAATACAACTTATATTGGTTAAACAAGAAAAAACATAAGACTATCACCAGACGTCTCAGTTTAATTAGTGAATCCATTTGCGTAATTTCTATGATAATTTTATTCGTTCTTCAAACTCATAATCGACAGTATTATTTTCTTCTTTAATTTTAAATATTGAACATCCTTCGAATCTTTCATAATATTTAATTTTATCTGAGGGTTCATATTGATGTCGATTTGAGAAACACACTACATCTGATCCTCCATATTCGGCAAGATTACAATAGATAAATAATTTCGATTTATTTCTGTCGTATGATGAGATCTCCTTCAATTTATAAAGAAATGGTGCAACTGTCGCGGTAAAGGAGGGAATAACAACAAAATTTACCTTATGTATATCCATCCATTTAGGGATCACGGGATGATTAATCAAAAAATCCTTACAAATGAATATGGCAATTCTACCAAATGACGTGTTGAAAATTGTAAATGATTGATTATTTCTTTGCGGAATTTGTTCTAATTTTCCGTTTCTATCAGATACGGGAACGTTTTTGATCTGAAACCCAACGAAATTTTTTCCATCAATAATTGCTGCGACATTTAGATAATCTGTATTTTGATAGTTTTCTAAGTTATTCGGGGAATATATTGGTATATTTTTTATCTTGCGTAACTTTTCCAATTCTGAGAGAAAGTTCTCCTTTTGAATATGTTCGAGACCGCAAATGATTAAAGTATCGTTAAGATTCCCATATTCAATTAGACTATCCAAAAAATGATATGAAAATACTAATTCCGGTAAAATAATTGCCGTTTCTTCAATTTTATCATCACTTCTTTTTTCATGTAGTATATATCGAATATTATTCCACTTCTCGTACATCTCATTACTTTTTGGTTTTGAATAAATAAGATTAGATGGTAATGAATCCTGGTCATCCCAAAATTGATAAAGATTTTGCAGACGGTTTTTGCGATTTTGAATTCGATTTCTTCCATTTTTATGAAATTGAAAGAGATAAATGGTTTTTAATTCTTTTTGTTTAGATTCTTTTCCTTTTTCATCAGGAATCAACGTTAGAAAATGGGAATTATAAATGTACCTAAATAATATGTTCTCTCGTGTTGTTCCTAAATTTAATACTTTAGAATCTTTTTTCTCTATAAAGGAATGCAAGTTTTGAATGATTCCAAGAGTATTATAAGCCCGCAGGTTATTTGATGTGATTATATCAAAATTGTTTTTTGATAAAAGTATGGAAGTTTCACTAACATCGGGCTTTTTCAATGCATCATATATAAATAATTCATTATTTCTGTCCGCCCGAACAACAACCTCATTCGTTCCTTCAGTTTTTTCCATCAATATTATTGAATCTGGACGATTGTAATCTACCAAATTTGGCAAATGAGTAGTATAAAAAATTTGACATGATTGATTGATCTTCTTTAAATAACTTAATATTGCTTTTTGGGCGTTAGGATGGATATTTCTTCCAGGCTCATCTATTAATATTACTTTAGAACTTTCTTTATCCATTAATACATCATAAAATTTAAAAAGGAATCGGACTTGCCATATTAATCCTTCACTTAAATCTTTCAAATCCAAGTTCTTGTTATCAAATTCACAATATATTCTAATTGTATTATGAGATGGAATCTGTATATCAAACCTTATATCATCCCAGATATGACCCAGGTCCCTTAAACGCTGGTTTAAATGGTATGAGACTTTTTTAAAGAAGTTTTTTTGTTGAACGTGTGTTGAATCTTGAATAGTATCCATTTCACTATTCAATTCATTGAAAATTTTTGCAAATAAGGCGCTGTTTATGAATGAATAATCTACTATCTTAACCTGGTTAAGAAATTCAAAACTTGAATTTGTGTCAAGTAAGACTATTTTAAGTTTTTTTCTTAGAGTTTTAATAATAGTTTCTTTTACTTTATTTTTTATATTAAGATATTCCACACCAGAACTCCCAGATGGAGTTGTTTGGAACATCATGCTAAACTTTAATTCAGTGAGAGTCGGAAAGGACCTTGATAATTCTTTTAAATAATTTATAATTTCATCAATTTCGCTTAGACTAATTTCGTTTTGACGAAATGAAAACCTAACAATGTTGGTTGAGATTCTATTGTTTTTATCGTAATCATTTAATAAATCATCTAAAGTATTTTCGTAAATATACGGTTTGTTTATGTATCGCTGAAACTCATTGCAGAATTTTATTAAATCATGTTTACCAAGATCCGTCAGATTTTTAATCTCAACACTTATAGTTTTAAGATTTTCAAATCTAATAGAACTTAAAGGGCTGAAATCTATTTTATTTTCTTGAATGTGGATTCTAATATCATCCCTTATTATCGTAGTTTGTATAAAATCGGAAATATTCAGTTTTAAATCGTCTTTTAGATTTAGATAAAAAATAATTTCTTGCAAATCATCTATGTTGCTAAAAATACTTTTTGTTTCAGAATGTAATTGATTAGCCTCGA
>WJKO01000731.1 GCA_014729055.1 Promethearchaeota archaeon
CTAAAATCTCATCCACTAAATCTTCCCATTTTGGTGAACCCTCAGCTATTGACGCTCCATTACCAAAAATAAATAATCTTTTCATAATTTTCAACCTATTTCTTCTTTAATTTTATATAAAAAGAAGAGATTTAAAATTTAAAAAGTTGAGGGTATTAAGATTGATTTTTGATAGAATAATCATTAAATTAATTTATTTTTACCGGTTAAGGAATATTTTAAAGACTATGATTAGAGTTATTAAGAATGGAATTTATGAGTTGTTGAATTATAATTTTTAAAAAAATATAATCTTTATCTGAATAAATTCTTCTTAATATTTGTAAAAACTAGTTATAAACCATCAATCTATTTCTAATTATAATGGCAATAGCAAGCTTTATTCATCAAAATTCTGTTAGTTTTATGTTAATTTCTAAATGATTTTTTTAGAATAAAATAAGGTGTAATTCTAAAATCAAATCTTTTAAAAAAGATAATATTACTTCTTAATGGTCAGACTTTTTCTGGCTATAAATATAAATGCCTTTTATCAATAGTTTTAGGTGTACTAAAATGTTTATAAAAATTTAATAAAAGAATAGGATATAGTTAAAATAATTAATCTTGTAAAAAGGGAAATAAAAATGAAAGGACTGAAATGGAAAAAAACAGCATTACATGTACATACTCCTGCTTCCGAGGATTATGAGGGAGATAAATCTATTACACCTAAACAATTTCTTCATAAAATTAGTAAACAAAAAGTTGATGTTTTAGGTATAACAGATCATAATAGCGTAGAATGGATATCAAAAATACGAAAAGCAAAAGAAGAATTAGAATTAGACATCGCGATTTTTCCTGGAATAGAAATTTCTACAAAAGATCCTATTCATATTTTAGTGTTATTTGATCCAGAGAAACCCATTAATGAAATGATAAATTTTCTAGGTGAAATAGCTATTAACCAAGATAAATATGGCACTGATGAGAAGTGTAAATATGGATTAACAACTAATTATGAGCTAGAACCCATAGTTAAAGATCATAATGGATTCATAATTTTCCCCCATATTAAAAGTTCGAAAGGTATTTTTAAAAGATTTGAGGGTGGTGGAATAAAAGATGATATAATCGCTAAAGGTAATTATATCTATGAATGTCAAGAAAGCCTTATTGATTCTCTCAAAGCTACTTATAAAAATATTCCGTTTATCAAAAAGACTGACTTTCACAATATTGATGATTTTGAAAAACCAGGAAATTATACTTGGTTAAAATTAGCTGAAAAACCAGATATTTTTAGTTTAAAACAAATTCTTTTTGAGCCTGATATGAGGATAAGCTTGGAAAAACCAAAAGTTAATACAGATTTCTATTTAAAACATTTAAAAATAACAAGTGAATATTTTGGACAAAAAGTAATTGAGTTTAATTCTGAATTGAATATTATAATTGGGGGACGTGGAACTGGTAAATCATTAATTGTAGAAATTCTAGCTTTTCTTACTAATAAATATCCTAATTCTACAAAGCCGTTGTTTATTAATTATTTAGAAAAAATGAATGCTTTATTTAAAGAAGGAGATAATTTTGAATTGCTCTTCTTTTCAAAAGGGTCAGATTATAAATTAAAACGAACCTTTTCTGATTTTGAAATCAAAGAATCTCCTTTTAGAGAAATCAAACACGATATAGAAAGATATAATGAAGAAAATTCTTATCAACTTTTCAAAAAAATTTCAGATGAATGGACAAATGCAAAAGAAGAAGATTTAGATAAGCTTTTACCTGTTAGAATTTTCACACAAAATGGAATTAGTGATATTGTTCACAATAGAAAGAATTTAAACAAAATTATTGATGAACATGGGATTCTATCTTCAAATTATCCATTATTTGTGGAAAATCAAAAAAAGTTAGAAGAAAAAAAAGAAAAATTAAGTAGTCTTGAAAAGAAGCTTTTATCAAATTATTCTGATCTTAAAAATCCTGCAGAAATTTCTAAAGAAATTGAGAATAAAAGAAAAGAAATTTCTAAATTAGAAAAGGAAATATCAAATCAAGAGCTTAAGAAAAAATCCCTCTTAGAAAGTCAAAAAAATTTGACTTATGAATTAATTGATTATCTTCAAAAATATGAAACTACTTCATTTAATGCTCTTCAAGAATTAAAAAAAGCTGATGAATTAGAAGATACTGAAATAACTGATAATAAATTTATTGAGAGAACTCAAAAAAAAGTCATGAAACTTCAAAAATATAATCTTAATCTTATAGAAAAATTAAATGAGATAAAGAATAATTATTCCAATTTTAAAGAAATGTTAGAAGAAACTCGGAAAAAAATATATGATGAATGGAATGACTTTTATTCAAATGAAATTAATAATTTAAGTTTAGATACAGATAGAAATGAACAAGATATTAATAATTTACTAAATAAGAAAAGAAAGGCTTTACAAGATTTAACTAAACAACAACATAATAACCAAGAGATTATTAGAAAAATAAAATCCTTAGAACAAAAACGTGAGAAAATTATTACAGAAATAAGAGCTCTTGAAGAAGAGATATTTAATTTTCGAAAAAATATATGCAATAAACTAGATGGTAGAATGGAAGCGAAAAATGTAAGAATTCAAATTGAGAAAAGATATGATAAATCTCAATCTCGAATTTTTTTAGTCGAAGATGTCTATCATCAATATCCAAATAAAAACCAAAAAATTAAGCGAATTATTAAGACTTTAAAGTATAAAGAATTGTGCGATTTTATAAAAAGTCCCAATAATCAAGCAATTATAGAAAAACTTGAATTGACTGAAAATGAACAAAAACGTTTTAAAGAAATTGAATTCAAAAATTTTGATCCTTCTATTTCAGGAATATCTAATCAAAAATTATTAAAAATAGATTCTGCCCCAATGAAAACTAAAGTTATCTTACAAATGAAGAAAAATGAAAAGTGGAGGGATCTTGACTCACTTTCACCCGGAGAAAGATGTTCACTTCTATTAATGCTTCTTTTAGCAAAAAATAATAATATTCTAGTAATCGATCAACCTGAAGATGAATTAGACTATGAATCTCGATCAAATATTGTGGATTTAATTAAAAAAAGAAAGAATAATCGACAAATGATCTTTGTTACACACTTCCAAAATATACCTGTCCTTGCTGATGCTGAAAACATAATTCATATGGAAGAAATCGAAGGACATGGAAAAATTAAAGGTCAAGGTTCCTTTGAAGAAATGATTTCATCAATTATCGAAATGGAGGGAGGAGAAAATGCTATCAGACTTAGAAATCTAAAATATGATGAGTTCATTAATAGATGAAGAGAAATTTGTTTTCTAATAACTAGGAGGAAATAGATTATAATTTATATTTTATATTTTATAGGCATTTAAATCTAATTAATTATTGTAAGATTTATTTTTGGCTATTTTTTTATAGGTTTTAATATAACAAATAGAAATTCTTAATAAATCTAGTGTTATGATGTAGTCTTAATTAATATTCTTTTATTATTTGTATAATTCTGGATATTTAATTGATAGATTTTTTAATTATTTATTTAGATTCCTTATTCATTTTCTATTTTCATCTTTATTTAACTCATAATGTTGAGGTATAGTCCATGAATATCCCTCTTTTATCTTTATATTTCCAACAATAGTCACAATTTTTATTTTCATTTTTTTCATACATCTTTAGAAATAAGGAAAAATTATAATTGAAGGTTTCTTTATGAGATAATTCCAGTTTTATTAAATCATAAATAACTTTAATGGCTTTATCAAGCTCATTAAAATAATATGATTTCTTAATTTCAATAATTAATAGATCATCTTTGTAAGTTTTTCTCTTATGAATAATAATATCTGGTATGAATTTTTTTTCCTTAACCCAAATTTCTCTTCCATTTTCTGTTCTTTGAAACTCTTTTTCAATCCCAACTCTTAAATTCTTTAGTGAGAATTTATTTTCACCAAATAGAATTTTAATTAAGGTTTGGTTATTGATATTTTCAAACCATTGATTAATTTCATCTTTACTATATACATATTTAAAACATTTAGTTTCATTTAATTCTTCTATAATATTTATCATTTTATTGTATTCATTATCAACATGATAATTTGGAAAGAAAGGTCTTAGATATTCTGCTAGTTTGTGGGCAATAGCTTACACACTTACATCGTTTATCAACAAATATCTATCATTTATAAAGAAAAAGTCTAGTGCTATTTAAACGATTTTTTGAACTTCTTCAAATTTGATTAAAGACTTATTATTCATTAACTTCCCCGAAATAAGAATACAAATTAGTTTAAAAATTAATAAAGATTTAAGTTTTTCTCGCTATGGTTTCTAAAATTTCTAAATAATTTTACCTCCGGTGCTTTTTTATTAGACTTTTTAATTTAATTTAGTTATTAAGTTTATCAGTTTCGTTTTTTGATTAAATTGAAATATTCTAATTGAGATTAGACTATTTAGTCTTTTTTCTCTGAAGGGACTTGTACATTATTAATGAATTAGAGCTTTATAATAACTCATATCTCGAAAAAAATGTAAAAAAAGATTTAGCAATTTATAAATAAACTTTAAATAGAATTATCATATTCTAACCAAACTATCAAATGATTTGTTTGTAGAGAATAAAACTCAAAAACATCTTTTTTTATTTCATTTTTTACGTCTGGTCCACCAATTTTACATTCCCAAAAAAGTTTCATAAATTCATCAGGGGTTATTCCTTTGTATAAAAAGTGTTTTTGGGCTCTAGAAAGATATCCAGCTAAAATAAAGTTTACCTCCCCAACAGGTAAGTATTTTTCAACAACTTTATTTTTTTTACCCCTCATAATAAGATGATAAAATGAAGTAGAATTCATTATGCTTGAAATTGGATTAAAACAATTAGGACAGATTTTTGAATTATTTATTTTTGCTTCAAGTTGAATAAGCTTATATAATTGACTTCTATCAAATTTTATCCGACCACTTGAGCTAATTCTTTTTGATTGAACAAATATTACCTTTTTCTTTTTCCATTCAAATGCAAAATCTGCTCCAGTGATTGTTTCTCCTTTTCTTCCATGAATAAGTGATACTTTTATCTGTTGGTTACCCTTTTCAAAAACATTAATCCATTGACGATTTTCTCCTGTAATATTTTTCCATTTTTTTTCTTCAAAGTCAGAAAAAATTTTAGACAATCTTTCATCAATATATTCGACTTCTTTTTTATTAAGCTTAAATTTTAATAAATTTTTAGAAGCTTTTTTAATATAAAGTATCTCTTTTTTTAGATTCATTTTTATTCCTTCAATCATCTTTTCTTGACTATGAAACTATATTAATAACTACCAAAGTGGAAATGCTCTTTTTTCATCAATTACAAAAACTGGTTCTTCTTCAAAGACAATTCTTTTTTGATACTTGAAATCTTCGATATTCATACAATTCTTATAACCAGCAATTTTTCCGGAAAGAAAAGTTATTGTTTTTGCTCTATCTAATTCTTGGGGCATCTTCCCTGGTAATTGTAAAACCCAAATAGCTTTCAGTCCTTCATTCCAAGCATAAACCCAGATTGCTTTTTTCTTGTTCCTGATTTCCGCTATTTCCCAAGGGCCTCTATAGATGTCAGATTCTTTCTCTTCAAAATTTTCTTTGAATTTTCGGAGATTTCTCATATCTGCTCTTTCTTCGGTTCTATCAATAATTTTCTCATCTAATATTTCTACAGCTTGTTCAACAATGGGATTCTCTCTAAGTAATAATCGCAAATTCGTTAAGTGAACTATTTCTTCTGCTGCTTGTTTTTTGTATTTTTTTTGTAATCGGTCGTCAAGCAACATTTTGGATAGGATAGTCTTTGCTAATTTTGGATTGGGTATTGTTATGGCTTCTTTGGCTAATTCAAACAATAATTCAAAACAGCTTTCCTTTATCAGACCGATTTTTTTGTCATAAATAACTAATAAAGTTTCAGCTGTTTGTTTTAATTCAAGGTCAATATTATTTCTACTCTCGAGGATCTGCTCAAAATAAGTTAGTGCTTCTTCTTCATTTCCTAATTCAAGTAATAATAGTGCTTCAATAAAGAGCAATTCCTCAAGCGATTTCTCTAGGATTTGTTCCTTAGTATCCAGAAAAGCAATCGATTGGCTGGCTGCTTTTATGTGGGCTAATGCTCCAACAAGGTTTAATTCTTTATGAGCAATGTTTGCTAGTTCTAGATGGAAGCCGGCCATCTCTTGATGAACAACATTAATGATTGCTGGACTAATATCTTTATCCAGATTCATTCTCACTTCTTTTATGGTAGTCATCAAATCTAAACAAGCTTTACTGCTGGAATAGTCTGGGTCAATTTTTTTCTTACGAATAATTGACAATAACGGTTTGACATTCCTTATCTCTCGACTTTCCTTTCCTTGGTCAATAAATTCGATAATTTTTTCCTCTAATTTGTTTGCTTTCTCTCCGAGTACTTGATAACCTTTTGACAATAACTCAATTGAAGTATTGATTACTTTTTCATAGGGAAGGTGTCTTTCATGTTCTTTCAAATATTTATTCAAATAGTAATAACTCTGTTGAACGTTTTTCTTTACTTCTTTTTGCTCTTCCTCTCCTTCAACAATTGGCAGTAATTTTAAGAAGAAAAGATGGGTATAGAGCACTTCTAAGGAATCCGATAAATCTAAATCTTTTACTAGTTCATGGATCCCTTCATCATCAGTAACAATGATGACATCCTCTTCTTGTTCTTGATAATGGCAAGCCAGTCGAACAATATCCAGATCAGTCAGTTTATCAACATCAATGTCATCTTGACTGATCCGATTATTAGCTACTGCTGTACCCTTGATCTCTTCAAAGAACTCATCTCGAGGGCTATCTTCAAAGGAGAATAGTCCTCTTATTCGAGTCAAATATTTGTGCTGTAATGGCCCAGGTAAATCTTTTATCAAATCATTTGCGGCTAACACATACTTGCACTCTAACGGCTTCTTATTTTTCAAAAGCAAGGTGTGAGGGTCTCTTCTTCGTGAATGCTGATAAATATACATTAGAGCGGAGGTATCAAACACACAGACTTTTCCTTGTACCATTTGAACCCCTCAAGTTATTTCGGATAATTTGACAATATTGGTCCAATCGCCATCAAGAAAGTCTTTATTGAAGGTAAAAATGATACTCTGGTTAATCTCATCTCCTTCAAGGGAAGTTAAAATATCCCGGAAGGCTTTACCATTGATTTCATCTAAATGTTGGCAAGGTTCGTCAATAATTAATAATTTGAAATGCTCGAGTGTTTTCAGAATGGCCAATC
>WJKO01000732.1 GCA_014729055.1 Promethearchaeota archaeon
GTCATTATACTGAATAATAAGGAGGAATGGCCATATACAATCCCCGGATATGTTTTCTGGATACTTACATTAATATACTCAGTCATTCCTATCATATTTCCAATATATGAAGAATTTACTAATTGCTTCAAACCGACAAGTCAGAAGTTTGCAATCATATCATTAATCATAACAACTCTCGTCTTAGTATATTATATCCAGAAAAAGATTAGAGAATTAAGCGATTAATTTCATTCAATTTAGAATACTACAATAGTTCATAGACTACTGGGATCCTTGCCTAACGTTTTCATGTCATTTTTATAACGCTCAATCATTAACTCGAGAGAATTTCGATCCGCCCCTTTCCAAGGGATAGGATACTTATTATGAAGGGGACTTTTATCCGCTAACCAAATACTCAGTTTATATATGGGGACAAAGAATATACGGCTTGGTCCCGAGATGCTCACGGCTTCACGGAACATTTCTAGCCCATAATCATCCCAACCTCCGAAATATGTATAAAATGGCAAGTAAATAAACATAAAACAACCTACGAATGCAAATAAAATTGAAACCACTGCTGTTGGAATACTCCCAACCGAATTAAACAAAAGAATATATATCGTATTCCTATAGATCCCTCCAACACCCGCAACGATGAGAGAAGGAAACAAAGGTGCAACAAAACACTGCCATACCGGAATATGAACGGAAACAATCTTTTTGTGAATATACACCCATGAGACCAACACACCTATTAATTCTGCGAGAAAATTGCCCATTGGCAATATCCAAATAACTGCTGGAATTCCATAGGTCTGGGGTATTTCAAGTCTAATTAACCAGAGCGAAGAAAAAAAGAACCCAGACGCAGTCACCAAGACTTTTTTAATCGAGACAAATAATGGATGACTACAACCATAGATTATATTATCAGCATTAGAGCTTGGGGATTCAATTAAAGTATGAATGACGTTTGGTATTATGAACGGTATGGCGAGCAGATAATTCTCAGCATCAGATACACTTAGTAAAGTTTCCAATAGAATCGGGAAAAATGTAATTATAATAAATCCAATGCCGTACATGAAAAAACCATACCATTTCCACTGCTGAGCCATATAAAATCTTGTTAAGTCCTTTTTATCATTATTATATGCTTCCGAAATTGCGGCTTTTATATTAATGCCTTCACCTTGTCTAATCATGTTTACGAGATCATCAGCCAAATTATTTAAGGTTCTAAGCGCCGCATATGCCGGAACTGCATCATACCACCAAAAAAATGAGAAAAACCCTAATAATGAATTAAAGAAACCCGGAATAGATGCTTTAAGTCCAAAATCGAGGGCATTCTTCGCGACTTCTTTTCTTACATGTGGCATAATTAAATCTTTGATAGTAATTCCATAGGGCTCTAGAGTTTTCTTTAGATAATGTGCAGAAAGCCACATACTAAAGAAATCATCAATATACGTCCCTATGGCATATCCTATGGCAATGCCCATGATCTCGCCTATTGCTGGATTAGCCGCTCCCCAATATTTGCCAATTAAAACAGTAAAAAACTCAAATCCTTTTTCAATAATTGACCCTTGAATAAAATTAATCTTGGCTTCAAAATCAAATCTCTGTAATCCTTTGATTGTAGATTTAAAGACACCTAAACATGCAGGATATTCCCGCGATAATTGGATTAACATTAGCCAAGATAACCAGACCTTATCGCCTGTTCTCAAGCCAGTAAAAATAAATAAAGATATTCCAGTTATCAAGAAAAGCCCAGTAGTCATCTGATACCACATATAGAAGCGAATATATTCAACCATCCTCTGTGGATCCTTGATTCGCCATTCTGCAATAAATCGTTCAATTGCATATTCAGTGGGAATATTAAATAGGAATTGAAAAAAACCGAATATTGCCATAGAAATAGAAACCCAACCTTGAGAATCCGGATAAGGATATAAGAATGTAAAAATTGGAATTATTAAGGCGACAACACCAGCTCCGAGTATGGCGTAGAAAAATTCCATAAAGAATCCTCCTAATGGACGAGCAAAGCCAATCCTATCATAATCTCCTACTTTATCTTTATCAAAACCTGGGGGGATTTCCACATCTTCAAGCATAGGATTTACTATTTCAAACGGAGTATCAACTTTTTCGTCCTTTCGATTTATTCTTTCTTTAATCTTTTCTAAGACGCTCGGCATATAAATTCGCTTTTAATTTTTTTCAAATAATTTTTATATCTTCATTTTTGATAAAAATATAAGCAATTCCATTCATAGAAGAGTAATTTTTAGGTTATCTATACTCTTGTTTGAGGTTGAATATAAATCAATGCTTCTGAATATTTGAGCATAGATGGATAAATATAATCGAGAGGTGGGTTGAGATAGTTATATATGAGAAAAAATATCCATTCATTTTAGAGAACGTATTTCTTATTGCACGTGTTGATTCATCTTCTAATCATCAAGAGTTAGTCATGCAAAAAATTGATCCAATCACTAATAGGGTCATTCTCAGTGATTCAATTACATGTATTCATACGGCAGTTATAGATATCCCTATTAACGAGTTCGAGGATACGATTTCAGAACCTGAGTTTGAAGAAAAAGTACTGAATATCCGATCAAGCGAAAATTTAAGGACCATTAATCTCTCTCCAGAAGAGAAATTCAAGGCATTTAATTCATGGGTGGCGGGTATAGCAGAAGCAGGATATGAAGCATTCAAGATACAATCAGAAATTGAGGAAGAAGGTAAGCTGTCTTATCCTATTGCCGGACCTTTAATGCGATTCATGGCCAGAGCAGATAATAAATTTATATACGGATATCTTAGGAAAATAGAAAGAGATTGTATGTACGAAGGGTTGCGACATGAGGCATGTCTTATTGCGAATCTGATACCCATACTAAAGACTGTTAAAGAAGAGGATAGTTTTAGGCATTTATTTTCACTAATTTTAGAATTAAATCCTCCCATCGGTTTGTTTACTAGTGATAACGAATTAATCAAGCTGTTAAGAAAGCCAGAGAGTATAGAATTAAACTACTTTAAGGATTTATTCGAACATCATGATAGCAATATTCGGGAAAATGTTGCCGCAAATGAAGCTGCCTCAATATTTCCTGAATTTCGTTTACTCTTCAATGATCCTGATCCTCTTGTCAGGGAAGCATTAATATCAAATAATAAAGCGTGGAAGTTTAAAGAATTTGTTAAACTTTTTCGGGATCCAAATAAAGAAGTAAGGTGTGCATTAGCCAGAAATTCAGAAATCTATATTTTTAAAGAGTCTTCACTTCTTACAGATGATCCAGAAGAAGAAGTGCGAACCGATTTAACAGTTAACGAAAATCTCAATAGAATTAAAGGATTTCAAGTTTTATTTAGTGATAAAAGCACAGAAGTACGGGTTGGTCTTGCACAAAATAGTAAATATACAGATATTCCAGAATTTAAACATTTGATATCTGATCCTGATCCTAAGGTGAGAATTGCCTTAGTAGATAATTATGAAGCTTGTTTTGTACCCGGGTTCGCAAAACTGTATTATGATTCAGATATTGAAATTAGGAAGGCATTAGCTAAATCGAGTCGTCTCGTTGAGGTAGATCTTGCTAATTTCCTGAAGTTAATGAAGGACCCCGAACCAGAAGTCCGGATGAATCTTGCCGAGAACTTCTATTTTAAAGATAACGATGCATACATAAAATTAAGATACAAAAATAAAGAGCCTAATGTAAATATTCGGCTCAAAGCAGCCAAAAATCTTAGGATTTCAATGGAAAATGTTTACCGAAGAGAATTTGAGTCCATTTATGACATGGCAGAGATTAATCATGACGATCGCCCAATTCTTATGAAAGCCCAGAAATTATGCGGAGAACCGACAATTAGTTTAGAAAAAATATTATACGAAAATGATGACATAGCGTTTAATGTCATTTTCCAAGAGGATTATGTAGCAAAAATAGAGATTGTTGAACTTAACACGCAATTTATCCCTTATTTTATCTATGATTTCAAGAATTTAAAGGAATTCAGCGCAAATAACATCGAA
>WJKO01000733.1 GCA_014729055.1 Promethearchaeota archaeon
GTATAGGGATTACCCGGGTCGAGAGCAATGTTATTTGCCTCGGGATCGGTATTCATAATTGTTACTTTACCGCTGTGAACTAGTCTTCCAAACTCTTTGCCATCACGAGGTCTCAGTGTATAATTCCACTCGTCGCTTTTATTTGTCCATTCAGATTGTACAATAATTAGGTCATCTAATTGTGGTTGGTAAATATTATTTCTATACCATCTAACCTCAGAACCGGATTCAGGATCTGTATCATCATCACTATAGAGATAAGATGCTATTATATCATTATCCGTGTAAAGTGTTGTATCTACAAACCCCACATTCCCAGCTTCAGGAGGTGTATTTGTGTGTTGTATAAAGTGAACAGTAAAATATGGAGGCATTGAAGTTGCATTATCCGTTTCACATACATCAATTCCTTCTTCATTGATTGTTAATCCCGTTGTATCCTCAGTCGTCCAGCAAAATTCATTTCCGTTGTCTGGATCCCAGAACTTGGCGAAAATACCGGGCGAACCAGGTACTAAGAAATAAGGCATCGCTTCTACAGTATGTTCATGAGTTGGATCAAAAATAGTATGTGTATGCCTTGGTATACATGTATAAGTATGGTTGTGTTCAAAAAAGCCGCCTTTACCCCCCGCTTCTACACCAACTGGTGCACCATATACAAATCTATTTGTTAGATTGGGTCGTCCAAGCAGACCATCACAATAATCAAATGTATTTGGGATGACTTCTCCATCATTCGCCCAAATTCCAATTACATCAACGGGCAATATGTCTTCTGTGTTATTTTTCATAATGTATTTTACTTCATAATACGGTGGCATTGAACTCGCATTATCAGTCATACAGACATCTTCGCCGAATTCATCGAGCGTGATATCAGTATCATTAGCATTGGTAGAGAAGGGCATTCCTCCTGGTTGACAATTATATACTTCAATTGTACCTCCTGTGAAATCAACACTGATTTCCTGTGAATAAAAAAAGTGCAAGTGCGAACCCTCGGTAATAGAATGGCTGTGCTCGGGTACCATCGTATATGTGTGGTTATGTTCTTTAAAACCACCTTTATTGCCAGGATCAATACTATTTTCTACACCTCGTATAAATCGTTCAGTTAAATTAGGAGTGTTATCGCTGCCATTGCAAATAACCCATCCTTCTGGTACCTCGGAAATCAAATCTGTCCATATCATAATTAATCCCTTTGGAACTACCGCGTTTGTTGAAATTTTCTGTATGTAAGCCAATTCATAATAAGGTGGTAATTTCGTTGAATTATCCGTTGAACAGTCGGTCGAACCATTTAATTCCGTAGCAATGTATGTGTCTGAAGGGTATGTAATACAAGGTCCTATCATCATATCATCACAAATCATTATTGGATCTGGTCCTGTGTCTACCTCATATGTGGTAGCATTAATAGAATGACTATGAGCTGGATCGTTGACGGCATGTGAGTGTTTTGGGACTTCTGAATATGTATGATTATGCGAGTCTAAGCCGCCTATTGCCTCAATCGGATCAGACTCAGAAACACCAAACAAAAATCTGTTCCTTAAATCTGGAGTTCCGCCCGAGCCATTACATAGAGCCCATCCTGTTGGGATATCATTTAATAAACCAGACCACATTGCAATAAGTCCAACGGGAACTTCACTCGATTCGGGACTATTTACGTCTTGTTCAGATATAAAATTCTCATTTCCCATGAGTATCATGTTTATATTGCTAAAAATTCCTACGACAAAGATCATAGAGATTATGATTGCAAAATTAATCTTGTAAAACTTTCTTTTATTATATTTCATCTTTTTCTTACTTCCTTGTAAATTTAGGTAAAAATTCCCAATTTCTCGTTTATTCAATAATAAATTGGAATTCGTATTTAAAAATATTGACCTATCAATTGAAATTAGTAGATAAAATTAGTAGATAAGATGCAATTTCAATGATAATTTGTAGAAAATAAATGGAACAGTTATCGATAGCATCGCCCAATAACAAGAAATATGGAATCGCTTCTACAGTATGTTCATGAGTTGGATCAGAAATAGTATGTGTATGCTTTGGAATACATGTATAAGTGTGGTTGTGTTCAAAAAAGCCTCCTTTATCCCCCGCTTCTACATCACCTGTCGAGAGATTGGGTTACAAATTAGGCGGAAAGAATTATTTAGATTTGATTTTTCCTACAAGGAAGCGAAAAACTCATTTTTTAATAGCAGAAAAAAAAAGAAAAACTGACCTTGGACTAATTATCTATGGTGTTGACCATTCTATGTGTGAGTTTATCTGCTGAAAGGCTTATTATGTTCGAAATTGATAATTCTAAGCAACATTTTTGGCTAAAATACAAAAGATTTAAAAAATTAAAAAATTATACTAAAAATGAATTGGATGGAAAAAAAGACTAAAATTAGTAGATAAGATGCAATTTCAAAGATAATTTGTAGAAAATAAATGGAACAGTTATCGATAGCATCGCCCCAATAGCAATGAATATGATTGCGAACGGATTAAGCACCATAATGCAGCTTAAGATCATGAGAGGCACCGTAAAAATTATGACATCCTCCGTATATTGAGCAGTATACTTTATTCCAAGGAAGTCTTTGATACCGAATTTCCATAACAGGTAATATAACAAACAATATCCTGCAAACAATAGTATCATCGTAGAGTATACAGCGAACGCATTTTTAAAGATCAGAAACGCAATCATAAAGTACGCAAGGAGAGATTTAATGAAAAACAATATATGATATCTTTCCATCTGTTCTAAGCTAATATAATCAAACCAACATAATGATTTTTATCTAAATGTTTTTTATGTATTTATATAAAACCTAGTAGCTAACATTTCAAGGAAAAGATCATAGATTGTCTTTAATCTATGTCATCTATTGTAGGTAGGAGAGTTATAATGGCAAAAAAAACCAAATATCGAATACAAACTTTTGATCTTATTCGCAGTATAGCAATAATACTTATGATATTGGCTCATGTCTTGGACCAATGGTTGGTGACAGAATCCCAATGGATAGCAGCTATACTATATTTAATATTAAGCCCTATGGGTGTTCCTGGGTTTATGTTTTGTGCAGGTTTGGGTTTTGGATTCAGCTGGCAAAAAAATGAGTCAAAAGGTTATTCAAGAAGACGAAATACTCTATATTCGCTCTCTCGTAGTATAATTATATTGGGAATAGCCATTGGATATAACTTGGTTGGAGTTATAGTACATAATCGTGCATTCTATGATATTTGGTTTTGGTATATCCTACAAACAATAGCCATTTCTCGGATTATTGGACTAATATTCACACAACTTTCCGTAAAAGGCAAACTAATCTCTGCCCTTTTAATCATTATCGTTACTCACTTTCTTCTATTTTGGATGTTAGATTATATGGATACCTCGTCGCTTATCAACTTCTTTTATATCTTATGCTTTAATTCCATTGATGCAGACAGTATTCTGTTCTTTCTGCCGTTTTTTATCACGGGTATGGTGTTTGGAGAAATAATCTATGAATTCTATATTGGTAAAATTAAAATCGATTTAAAAAAATGGGCAATATTTGGGTTAATAATAATGTTAATCGGGATTTTCACCGGATTAAATCCTGCCTCGTACTATTACGGATGGAATCGTTTCTTAGATCAGCTTAGTCTGCATCCTGCTCTTGATATTAAGACGCTCCCCTTGTTCTTATCGCGTAACTCATATGCTTGGATTTTGTATAGTCTTGGAGGGGAAATAATGTTGCTTGCCGGCATGTTTTATAAAATAGACCTAAAATTGATAGAAAATCAATTAAAAAATAAACTGGAAGAGGGACTAAAAGATCGTAGAAAAAAAGATACAACCGAAGTGAGTGGTAGTTTAGTGAAAAAACCAACATCAAGTAGCAACGAAAAACTACTTAAAAACAATAACGATATTCAAAGAACTTTAGCGTATAAAATATTTATCCGATCTCCACAATTGTTTGGTAAATATTCATTATCTATTTATTTAATTCACTATTTAGCGTACCTTCTGCCCTTTGAGTTTACCCACAAGCTCATTCTAATCGCATTTCTAATATTTTGTTTAGCTATTTGGTTATGCATTTTTATAATAGATAAATACGCGAAGGGACGAATTTCAGTAGAATTTTTGATAGGTTGGGGAAGTATGGAAATATATAAGACATTTAAACAAATTGGAAAACAAGATCAAAAACCTACGCAATAAGTGGTTTTATAAGTAAAACAGAAAAAAAAAGAAAA
>WJKO01000734.1 GCA_014729055.1 Promethearchaeota archaeon
GCTTGTATACAATCAAGTCCCGCATCTACTAAATCAGGCAGTAATTCGGAAATATTTCCACACGAATGCAAAACAAAAAACATGCCACGATTGTTTGCTGCATTAAACATTTTTCTATATTCTGGTAGAAGAAATTCTCTGAAGTTTTTCTTTGACAATAATGCACGATCTTTTTGACCTAAATCATCAGCCATCATTACTACTTCAACGCCTGCTCCATGTAAACGTTTAATTACCTCAATATTCGCTTTTGAATACTCACCTGCCAACCAATGGATGAAAGCAGGATCTTTACGCATATAATATGCCATTCGATCTAATCCCATACCTTCAAACATAGCTTCCCACATTGTCGTTGCTAAAGATGCTATCGGATACAAATATGGTTCCAAATCTTTACAATATTTCTCCCATTTCTGAGCGGAATAATCCTCATTTTCGTTTAATAGTTCAAACGGCGTGCCGTATTTATTCCAATATTCTTTCAAAATCTCTTTTGTTCTAAAATATCCCTTAACATACCAAGTATAGATTAATCCATTCGGACGCTTAACCTTCTTTCTTAGAATTCCGCTGTGAGTTAACGTGTGGTCGGGATATTCTTGCGGTGGCGGGATCCTAATATGTTTCTTGTTTTGAAATGGATCCATACACCAACAATCCGCGTTCCAAAATCTCTGTTCGGTAATATCCCCCACAGGATTCATTTCGAATAATTCAAAGGCTTCATCACTTTCTTGAAAGTGTTGAAACGCAGTCCCAGTTCGTTCAAATCCAAGATGATGGATAGGACACATGTCTGGCTCTTCCAATTCCAAGGTCTTCAATACCCTTTCTCTTTTTCTCATAGTGATTAAACCGAATATTGATTCTTCCTAAAATTGAATAAGATTTCGTTAGATTTATTTTTTAAGAGTGATTGATGTTGCAAGATTTGATAATGCAACTCAATCGAATAAAAACTTTAAATGATTAAAACTCGTATAAATTCATAGGAAGATTTATCAAAATTTCTTAAAACAATTAGTGATGCAATATGTCAAATAATGCGAGTGAAGTCAGAAAACTCATGATGTTGATTTCTGACCTTAGGAGTAAAGACAGCGAACGATATGAGCAGCATGTAGCATTTATGAATGAAGTCGTAACTTTTATTAAAAAGATCAGCGATAATATGAATGAAAGTTGGAAAAAAATAAATGGATCTCTGCAAAGACTGAACAAGACAATAGAAGAAAGCCTTGATACACTGTTGACAGGTATCAATCCAGAAGGTATTAAAGAAACTAGCAAGGGTTTGAAAGACATTATGGATACGATGTCAAAAAGCATGCAGTCCATGAATCTTGAAAACTTGATGCGACAATTACAAGTTTTAACGGGACAAGCTCCAGCACCAGTAACAACATCCTCACAAGCTCAGCCGATCAGCACACAATTTGGATCACCTTATAGCGGATCTCAGAGCAGTCAGAGTGGAGCATCAGGTGTTTCAGACGATGGAGAGGAAATCTACGGCTATGTTCCAGACAACATGAAGAAGAAGAAGAAAAAAGGCGATGATGAAGAACACCACCTGATGAGACCAAGTGATCTATTTAAATCGTAAAATTAATCAAATCTTTTTTATAACTTAAGATTTTTCGCTTTTCGTTCTTTAGATATTTCAGATTTTTATTTCTCTTGAAAGTAATTTCTTCTCTACAGATTTTAGGTTTTCAAAAGAGTTAATATCGATAAAATTATCAAATTTCCCATCATACTTTGAAAATTGTTGTTCTATGGAAATTGGGCGTATTTCAACATTATATCTAATTTCGTTGAGACTTAATACTTCCTTATTACTTACAAGATCCTCTATTGTTCTTTGGAACGAGATTTCTTTTCTTAATAATCGGCGTTCTAAAGCAGGTTGGATACTCTTTATATGGTAGATTGCGAAAATAGGTTCATATTTATGGTTATTCCACTGCGGAACGTATGAAATATATTTTTTCCCCACTTTTTTCTTTCGACCATGTTTATTCCCATTTTTAAAAAGGCGGTCAGTCTTGAAATACTCATCCATCATATAACTTAAAATTGCTTCAGAAACGAATGGTGCATCTCCAGGAAGAACAAATACATTACGATATTTGTTTCTAAGAGAGGTCATTGCCGTCCAAACACCGAGCATAGCGCATTGAGGGGGTAACGGTATATCAGAATAGAGACTATTCCAAACAACTTCATCAATGATGATGTCGTCTTCAGTTAATTCTGGAACTCTATCAAGATATTCTTGTTGTTGCATAAAGTCGTGTAAAATAAGTTTTACGGGGATTTTACTTTCCAAATTAAGGAGATCACGAAATTTATTAATATTATCCAGTACATGTTGAATCAGTAATTTATCCCCTAATTTTACAAGTCCTTTGTCCTTACCCATGCGACTTGAGGGTCCACCAGAAAGCAGTACAAATGAAATTAAATTCATTCTATATTTTAAAATAAATAACTTTGAAATATAAAAACTTAGCTGTTTATTTTTATTTAAAAAGAAGATAGAGCAACTAGAGTGATGGAAAGGTTAAAACTTAGAAGAAGAAACTTTAAAATCTCAATAAGTTTTTTATATGTTAAAAGAGAATTGAGTATTATGATATGTTCTATGGAAATGTATAAGAAAATTCTAATTGGCGTCGATGGTTCTGAAGAATCAATTAGAGCAGCTCAAAAAGCGGCGTTACTTCAAAAAGACTGTGGTAGTAAACTAATTATTTTTCATTCTGTAAAACATCGGATGCCACCTCCAAGAATACCATTGTTATTTCCCTTTAATTTAGGACAAGATGAACGAGGCTACGCTATTCCCGAGGCGGATTATGTTGAAATACAAAAACAATATGAAAGGTCTGGGAAAGAGGTGCTCAAGAAAGTCTTAAAGGAATTGAAAGAATTTGACGTAGATGTGGAAGCAAAGCTAGTCTTAGATATAGATCCAGAGGATTATGCCATCAAAATGGCAGAAGAGGAAGGCGTAGATCTAGTTATTGTCGGAACTAAAGGTCATCATTCAAAGTTAAAGGATTTAATAATGGGTTCGGTTGCTAGAGAAATTCTGAATAAAGTGCCTTGTGACGTTTTGATTGTTCGGTAAAAAATCTAAATTTTCAAATGTATTTTATTAAACTTTCCGTTATTTTTTTCTTAGTAAGGCAAAGAAATATCCCGAGGTATTAGCTTTATTCAAGTTGAATCTTACGCACTTTTTTGCATTTTTATTATTTAAATTCCAATTCTTTTCCAAGTCTACGATATTTTCGAACTTATCTTCACTAAAGTCTCCAGAATTGACAAGAGTATAAAATCTTTCAGTCGATGGTAAACCATTTTCAAGTTCCTTACCAAAATAGGAAGTTGTTCGTTCTGATGTTGAAATTAAAGTTATTTTGGGCTCATGAAATCTATCAGGAAAGATAGAATTAATCGAATCCCATGCAGAAATTAAATCTAGACCTAATTTGTTGATGGCATAGGAAACAAGGGCTTCATTTTCTAAAATTGTTAGCGTACATGTATTATACAAAATAAAACCTTTAGGTTTTAATAAATTAATGATCTCTTTGAACAAACGACGCTGTAGGAGAAAATAGTTACGATATTCAGTCCAACTATATTCTATTTCTAACTTTGGTCTAATTCCTAAAGCGGAACATGGGGGATCTAACATAATCAAATCAAAATATGCGTGGTACTCTGGATGTTTCCTTGCTAATTGACCTATTTTAGAATCAATAACTCGAATGTTGTCTAATCTTAATCTCTTTATATCTTTAAGCAAATGATTTAATCTATGAGCAGAACGATCTACGGAAACAATTGTTGGATATTTCTTATTCTTATAGAAACCTATCTCTGATAAAGCGCAAGTTTTATGACCTGGAGCAGAACATGCATCTAATATCACATCTCCTTCTTTATAATGTGACATTAGTACCCAGCAAGCGAGGTTAGGAGCAAACCTATGATCGGAAAAGACACCATCGGCATATAACTTAGAATCCCGATAATTTGGTATTTTATAAACATTATCAAATGTCTGGATGGCAATACCTCTTTTGTACTTATGGATCATATTTGAATTTATTTTGGTAACTCCATTTGCGACATGCACATGACCAGGACTATATAATGATACCTTATCTCCTTCTTTAAAATCATAAGGATTATTTATAAAACCGGGCATGTATAAATTTGCTCCAATCATTATAGATTCGGCAGCATATCGATCAATGGTCACGGAGATATCATATTTCTTCGGATTATTTGGTCCATCGACTATAAAATAACAGAGATTCGGAATAGCGGGATCAAAAACAATATTGGTTTGATTTCCGCCCTTATTTCCTTGTACTAAACTTTTTAATCTGAGATGGGTTTCGGAACTTATAGTATTATCAATAAGAAACCTTGGATTAATTCTCATACAATAAAGCGCTTGTGGTTTCTTTAATTCATTAAAAATATTTTCTAATTCTCTCAACAAAAACTCTCGATTACACATATAATCGTTTTGAGTATACTTCGCTAGAAAAATCTCTAAGAATTGTAGAATTGTTGGTACCGAGATGGAGTATTTCTGGGCGGTTTTTATAATATTATCATGCGTTATTATGTCGATCACCTCCAGAACTAATTGTTTTATCGATAATAATATGAATCTCCTTGTTCTTTTAACTCTATTGGATATGCTCTATTTTGCGAATCAAGATCTTGAAAATTTCAAAAGGAATATATAGAAAATTTAAAATTATCTTTAACTTAACTTTTACTTAAACAATTTTTTATACTTTCAAAAAAGCTTGATCGTATATTATAATTATGGATTGAAATATTATGAGTAAAAAAATAAAGATCGCAATAGCAGGATTAGGTAATGTTGCCGCTGCAATCGTTATGGGTATCGAATTCTATAAGAATGTCAAGCCCCAAGATATGTATGTTAATGGTCTGATGAATCCTGCACTCGGAGGTTACTTACCCTCTGATATTCAAGTTGTTGCCGCTTTTGACGTTGCCACAACGAAGATCAACAAAGATATCAGCGAAGCAATATATGCGGAGCCAAACTGTTGTCAACCAATAGTGAAAAAGGAAGATATGCCTAAATTAAACGCATTATGTTATCCGGGACCAATTGCAGATGGTTGCTATACGAGCCCTGATGGAAATCTTTCAACATATGAATTTTTTAGAGCATATAACGAATCGGAAGTGCAACCCGTTGATGTTGCGCGAGTATTAAAAGACACTGGGGCGGAAATCTTAATCAATATTCTTCCCGTGGGTAGCTATAAAGCATCAAGGATTTATGCCCAAGCAGCACTGGATGCAGGATGCGGGTTTATAAACGGTATTCCAGAATTTATAATCTCTGAGCAAGTTTCTGGTGATAAAGATTGGGTTGCTGAATTTGAAAAACGGGGATTGCCTTGTGCCGGTGATGATATTAAATCTCAAGTGGGAGCGACGCTCTCGCACAGGGTTATAGCCAAAATGTTCTTAGATAGAGGTGTGGTTATTAAGGATACCTATCAATTAAATATTGGGGGAAACGGAGACTTTTACAATATGAAAATGGAAGGTAGGTTAACAACAAAACGAAAATCAAAAACATCCGCAGTAACTTGTGTGTTACCTTATCCAATAAAATGCAGAATCGGTCCCAGTGATTACGTACCTTTTCTTCAAGACAAAAAGATCTGTTATATTCGCGTAAATGGAACGACTTATGGAAACCTTCCGCTAGTTATGGACGCAAAATTACGGGTTGAAGATTCACCAAATTCCGCTGGTGTGATGTTGGATCTTATTAGAATAATGAAAATAGCTTTAGATCGAAAAATAGCCGGGAGACTGGAGAGTATTAGTTCATTCAGTTTTAAGCATCCACATATCCAGCCACCCTCGGACGTTATTGCAAAGCAATGGGTGCAAGAGTTTATTGATGGTAAAAAGGAGCGATAGGAGGAAAAAGATGATGAATATTAATATTGCAATTATCGGTGTAGGAAATGCGGCATCTGCTTTTATCCAGGGAATCTATTATTATAGTAATGGAATGGATAAAGACGGGTTAACTTATAAAACTCTGGCGGGTTATCGAGTTTCAGATGTAAAAGTAGTAGCTGCTATTGATATTAGTAAAGATAAGATAGGTAAAGACCTAAGTGAAGCCATTTTTTCTGGTAGTAACGAAGCCGCAAAAATCATAGATGTTCCCAATCTCGGTGTTAAAGTCGAGATGGGAAAACCATTAGATGGGGTATTTGAGGAAACTGAAAAATTATATCAGACAAGTTCTGAACCATGTACTGATATTGTAAACCTACTTAAGACAACGGAAACTGAATTAGTTTTATGTTTATTACCCTCGAGTGCTGATAAGGCGGTTAAGTTCTACGCTGAGAGGGCGATAGAAGCGGGTGTGGGCTTTATAAATGCTACACCTACGAAACTCGCAACTGATAAAGATTGGGTGGCAAAATTTGAAAATGCTGGGGTTCCTTTAGTAGGAGATGATTTACAAGACCAAATAGGCTCAACGATCTTGCATAAATTAATACTCCAAGAGATGGAGCATCGAGGTGTGAAGATAGTCGAAAGTTATGCTCTGGACGTTGGTGGTGGTCCAGAATCTCTAAATACAATATATCGGGCAAGAGGATTAAAAAGAGATATTAAATCTCAATCGATTAAAAGTGCTTTAAAGAATGACGCGGAAATCGTTGCTGGAACCTCTGATTATGTTCCTCATTTAGGAAACTCAAGAAATACATTGCTTTGGATTGTTGGGAAACATTTTAATGGTCAGAAAATCGTAATCGATATGAAAATCCAAAGTGTTGATGGTGCAAACGGAGGAGCAATACTCATGGATATAGTAAGAGCTTGTAAGGTTGCACTTATTAGAGAGGAAAAGGGTGCGATTATGCCAATATCCGCCTATGGCTTTAAAAATCCTCCCGGCGGAACAAAAAACCCCGATGAAGCAAAAACTCTATTGGCTGATTTTATTTTGGGTCATATCTAATTGGGTCTAACATTTTTTTTTATTTAGTTTCTTCACTCTCTTTTTTTTTCAATTCACACATTCCAGACCATAGATAACAGTTATATCAGTATATACGTGTTTAATTTTATCAATAGAAAATTAATTATGATTAATTAATGGCGTTTAATTATCATACAATAGATGACATATGGCTGGTGTAAGCGGTGTTATTAAGACAGATAATTCTGAAGACTTAGAAAGTGGAGTTGCATGGGATTTATACTGCCTTCTGTATGGATTACAAAATCGAGGGCAAGCCTCTACAAAAATTATAACTCAAATGAAAAATCCGAGTAATGAAGTATATTTTTATGACGGCGGTATAAAATATACTCCGTTGAGGAATATAAGGTCAGAAGACTTCATATATGCCGAAAAAAAAGGAAACGGAATTGTCCGAGAGGTATTTGATAATAAAACATTGCTGGATTTATATGGGGAAGCTGGAATTGGTGGAGTTAGTAATGAAAACATATATAAGAGTAATTCCTTACCCTATCGATTCAAAATGATTGCAGTTGGGAAGGATGGGTGGATTGAGAATCATCTTGATATTAAGGAGTATCTCGTTCAAAAAGATGTGCCGTTTAAAAAGGAAACAAGCGAAGTCGAAGCGTTTTCTAAACTTTTTCATTATCATTACAGAAGATATGCCAGTGGAAAAGAAGCCATGAAATTATGCGCAACCGGGGGACATTCTGCTCCAAAGATAAAAGGAAACTATTCTGCATTAGCACTAACACCAAAAAGTATAGTAGCAGTTTGTAATGGAAAACCAATCGGCTATTTAATAAGAGATTCACGAGTTTATTTCGCTAGCGAAAGCGCGGGTGCGTGGAGTATATCTGAAGAAATAAATGCATCTAATTTTGAGGAAAATTGGGTTGATCTGAATCCAGGAGATATTGTTGAAATATTTAGAGATGGAAAAACAAATAATGTTGGATTAGATTCATACCTTTATCGAGATAGCCCTGATAAAACTAGAAATTATGAATCATTTGAGACCGATAAAAAAGTATGTTCCTTTGAGTGGGCGTATTTTGCCAGACCTGACAGCGTCATATACAATAAAGAAGTTGGTTTGGTAAGAAAACAAATTGGAAAATTGCTCGCTCCTAAAGTTATAAAGACAATACAAGAACATGGTGGAGACATAGATAATTGTATTGTTGTGCCTGTATTGGCATCCGGCAATTGGTATGCAGTCGGTTTGTGTGAAGAAACGAAAATGACGTTTTTACCGGCTTTGTATAAAAATAAATACGCTCTAAAATCATTTATCTTAGATTACCAAGAAGCACGAACTCGAGAAGTACTGATGAAACATATTCCGTCTGTGAATTTATTAAAGGGAAAGGAGCCTATTCTCACTGATGACAGCATTGTGCGGGGAACTACTATGCGCGTTATAGTAGATCTAGTGCGAGCAAAAGCAAAGCCCAATAAAGTCCACGTTGTAGCAGGATTTCCTGAAAAAAGATATGCATGTATTAATTCACCCGAAGGTCGCAAAAGTTTGATTGCACGTGATTTTCCACTTGAGAAAATAAGAGAAAGAATCCATGCAGACAGTCTTACCTATGGAGAACATCAAATGTGGTTGGATGTGCTTGGTAAAGACTATTGTTACAGCTGTGAATTTCGAAAGCATGAAAATAATGAAAAATAAAAATAATCGTTTAGATTTAGTTTTTTGATCTAAATCTATATATTTTCTTAATTCAAAAAAATACAATAGAACCAAAAAATTATTTGATTAGTGTTTTAAAATAGCAAAAACTACTATTTTACTAGCTGGTATATTTTTAATAGCTGCAGCGGTCTTTAGCTTGTTTATTGTGAGTAGCATAGCTTCGCTAAATGTAGAACTTTACAATGATGGTGGAAAAGTTATTACATCTGACTTAATTACTACTCCAATCCTAATTACAAATATTGGGATGCTCATCTCTGGTCTTCTTCTTATCATTAGTGGAGTTAAGAGTGATTAAACAATTAAACTTTAAAGTAACAAAAAAACCAAAAAAAAAGACTTCAATAAAAACAA
>WJKO01000735.1 GCA_014729055.1 Promethearchaeota archaeon
AATCATCGATGCGGCTCTGATGCGCCAACATCGCATCGTTGAATTTTAACTCCAGCGCCGTATCCGTCGATGCATTGACATTGCCCGGCTCGAACGCTTTTAGCAGAACGCGCCGGGCCAGCGGATCCTCGGGATGGCGAAAACAGCGGTTGAGCTCTTGCTGATAAAAGATCACCGGGGAAAAATTCTTCGGATCCCGGCACACTCTGATCCGCGCCGAGGTCAGATTCTTTTCCTGTTCCACCGCATCGATCTTGAACGACTCGATCTCACGCTCCAGACGTTCGGCTTTGTCGATGACGAGGTTATTCTTCTTCATGCTCAACCTCCTTTTGCAACCGGATCGGCATCAGGAGCAGCGTTTCCTTTTCCACACCAAGCCCGTGCAGAATCATCGCATCCGCCGGATCCGAGAGTTTGCAAATTACATTGTCCTCGATAATGTCTTTGAGCACTCTGTCAAAATAATCGATGTTTACCGCCAGTTTGTACTCGTCGGAGATCGACCCTTCAAAGGGCATCGCGCTCTTCCATGTAATGTCATCCTCGATGTTGTCCACCTGCAGATGAATTTGATCCCCGCTGAACTGAATCACCACGCTTTTCGTTTCCTTGTTGGTAAAATCTCTCGCCTCTGTCATTGAGATCATTGACCACATCGATGAGATGGCGCAGTGATCGTCCCAGCCGGTCCAGTTTCCACACCACCAGGGTATCGCCCTTGCGCATAAACGACAGCGCCCGGTGCAGTCCCTTGCGCTGTTCCTTTGCGCCGGAAGCGACATCCCTGTACACCTGCTCGCATCCGGCTTTACGCATCGCATCCATCTGCAGATCGAGTTTCTGATCATCAGTCGAGACGCGAACATAACCAATTTGCATGTTGTTCTCCGTTGGTTTTTGAGACTTGGTGTTTGTTCGTGGTTCTTATACAAAGAAAAGTTAGATTTTTGTTGCTTTGGGGGGATATTTTGGGTAAATTATTAATGAAAATTGAGTAGATAGGCATCTCTGTTTTTAATAAACTGAATTTTTATGATTAATTATAACACCGTTATTTTCATATCAGGGGGATACTATTATCAAATATAATATTACAAATGTTGAGCTTATTATCCGTTGATATATATATTAAACCTAAAAATTTATTTTTGTATAAAATATCATTCTTTTCCTCTTGCATTGTTTGGAAAAGTTGCTTTAAATAATGTATATGGAGGTGATATATATAATCCTTCGGCGAATAGTAATCATAAGTGAATTAAAATAGAAGGTGAAGGAACTCTTAAAAAAATAGCGCAAGCTGAAACAGAATATAAATTAGCTTTTTAAATTTGATGATTTGTATCAAGCTTGAACAGTAGTAGTTATTTGAACTAACTGGTATAAAAGGTACCTATAACAAAAGCAAGAAATTCTTTTAATTAATGTTGGAGGATACATGAAAAGAGTAATTATTTTTGTATGCAAAATTATTGATATATTGGTAATTCCTTTTACAATAGTAAGTTCGTTACTTTTGAAAATAATACGCAGAATTGGTGCCGATCGCATGAAAATGAGTAAATACGTATTTTATAAGGTTGGTGTATTTCCAATACGTAATCACTACTATGAACCCATGTTTAAAATGGATGAATTAAAACATCCTTTGAATAACGATAGATATCTACCTGGAATTGATATGAACGTTGAAGGTCAACTGAAACTGTTGAATCAATTTAACTTTAATAATGAGATTCTTGAAATAGCGAAACGAGAAGGGAGGAATACTTATAACTTTGATAACGACCTTTTTGGTGCAGGAAGTGCTGATTATCTATACAATATGATAAGACTTTTAAAACCAAGAAAAATTATTGAAATTGGAAGCGGAAATTCTACCTTAATGGCATTAGAGGCTATCAATAAAAATCAATCCGATGATAGCAAATACCAATGTAGACAAATTTGCATTGAACCATACGAAAGGTCTTGGTTAGAAAAATTGAACGTGGAATTAAAACGAAATTTGGTTGAAAACATTCAACTTGATTATTTTAAACAATTAGAAAAAAATGATATTTTATTTATTGATTCATCTCATATTATTCGCCCTCAGGGTGACGTTATATTTGAATATTTAGAAATATTACCATCACTAAATCCTGGTGTTTATGTACACATACACGATATTTTTACACCCAAAGATTATCCAAAACGATGGATTATAGAGGAAATTCGGTTTTGGAATGAGCAGTATCTGTTAGAGGCATTCCTAACAAATAACAACATGTACCAAATAATCGGCTCATTAAATTATTTGCATCATCATCATTTTCTAGAATTATCTGCAAAATGTCCTATGTTAAAGAAATATCCGGAAAGGGAAAGTAGTAGCTTTTGGTTACTTAGGAAATAGACTGTATGATCTTTGCCCGGTAAAATGGACACGAGGAATAGTTAATTTCCATTGATTTTCATACTCAGCAGGAGACAAATATCCGAGAGCAGAATGTTTTCTTTTTCGATTATAAAAACATTCGATATATTCAAAAATACTATATTTAGCTTCTGGTCTCGTTTGATATTTTGTCAAGCATACAAGCTCTGATTTCAAAGTGCCGAAGAATGATTCAGTTACTGCATTGACATGACAATTACCTGTTCCACTCATACTTTACTTAAAATTATGTTCTTTTAAAACATCCTTAACATTTGGATATACATACTGAACGCCACGATCAGAATGGAACAAACATCCTTCGACTGGCTTACGGCGGCCAAGTGCTTGATAGATTGCCTTGAGCACAAGTGAATGACCGATATAAATATCCATTGCCCAGCCGACAACAAATCGTGAAAACAGGTCCAAAATAATGGCTAGATAGAACCAGTCTTCAATTGTTCTGATAAACGTAATACCAGA
>WJKO01000736.1 GCA_014729055.1 Promethearchaeota archaeon
GCTATAAGCTTCTTCGCTGTCAGTTTGATGCAATGTGATAGTATTTAAAGTTAAATATGATACGAATAATAATATTTTTCCTACTTTTTTTAATACATCTTTGATTTTTGATTTTTTTATGAGTGACATGATTTTTACCTTTTATTTTTGATTTCTTTGTTCTCTAAATAAGATCAAGAAGTGAGTATATATAATAGAGAAAGAAACGAATAGATGCCAAAATGTAAAATCACAGAATGTTATCTTTGCATAATCATCTCATACTGGAGAATATAATAGATGACAGAACTAGATCAATGAATGAAGAGATCTTTGAAAATGTGACCATATCGGTTTTTATTGCTCTAATTCTAGGATATCTTCCATTGATTCATCAAACTTTTTTATCAACTTCTCAAGATCACTTCCAAATTCAACTGAACCCCACGTAATCTTCGTTAGAATTGTATCTGAATCTATATAGAAAAATGATATTATTCCATTCTCAAATATACACATTGCTTTATTCATCATAAAGGAGGGTGTAAATTTCTGGGCTATTGCTTGACACATTGTGAAGAAAGAGGCGCTTTGATAGGATAGCGCACTTAATTGCCCTTTTAGCTCAGACTTAAAAGTTTTTAATTCTTCTTCTAGAGTTTTCCGCTTTTCTTTTATTTCAGTTTTCTCGATTTTCACTTCCGCTGTTATTTCATACAGAGTTAAGGCTCTTTCAAGCAATTTTCCAAATCTTTTTCGGGAAGTCCTATAAGAATCGGGAAAGTCAGAATGACAAATTAAATGTGAAGAATGATTAAAAACACAATTAATTGTTGGAAATGTGAAATAATAAAAGATTTCTGAGTCTGGGCAATAGATTGCCAAGCTTTCATCTTCGCTAACTGGCATTACAATCAAAGAAAGATCCCCTAAATTTTTCACCGTCGAGAACTGTCCTGCTATGATCTTTGGTCCCTCAATAGCGAGTTTTAAAAAAGCGTCAATTTCTTTTGAGGAAAATGTGAATTTGCTTTTACCAAATCCAAATAATCTGGTAGGAAGCTTTAGCATTTCAAAATAGTCTTTTAACCATTTATTATCGTCTGTTATGAAATCACAAAGATATTCATCTAAGACCTCTTTTAGTTCAATTAGTTCACTAAAATTAATATAAAAGTCCCGATTTTCAATATAAAAGATTCTAGGTTCAATACAATCGCTAAAATGACTAAATAAAGGTCTTGGTCTACTCATTCCAACTGTTTTAAGGAACTTCTTAATTAAGGTTAGATTCAGTTTTATTGGTTTGTCTTGAGATATAATTTTCTTATTAATTGATTTACTTTTTCTTTTGAATTTATTATTTCTTTTTTTCAACAATTCAGTTAATTTTTCACGACCTTCCTCAGAGCTATAATCTAAAGGTTCATTTGACTCATTTCCAAAAATCTCAGACCACTCAGTGTCTTGTTCAGATTCGAATACTGGTAAGCTTAAATATCTAAAATATTCGTTAAAATTCAATTTTGCGACTAAAAATCGGATTAATTCGACAATCGCCTCTCGCCCTTGTTCGGAACGATAATCAAAAATACCATTTGAATCCGTTGTATATAATTCATTGATGTCCATCAATTTTTTTATTAATTTTTTATATTGCTGACCTTTCTTTGTTACTTTTATTCTATCCCAATTTGAATCTCTCGTAAGGATATTGTTCTCCCTAAGTTCGTTAAGAGCACTTACTAAATCTCCATTTTTTGTTTTCGGTTTAATTTCTGAGAACAATAATCTAAAGTATCTCGGGCTTAAATAATACGTAAATTCTTTGGTGGTGAGATTTTCTTCGGAATTATCCATAAACATCAATTCATTTTACTTATATTTTATCTATTTCTTTCCATTAACTAATTGTCGAGTTTCGCTAAAAATAAAATATAACTTGTAGCTTTTGGTTCAATTTCATTGTTCTTAATTTTTTTGTTCCATTTCGTGACAATCTGTTTATCTTTCTCAATCTCTAAAATTATTTTTCTAATCAACTTTAGTTTTTTTCTTTTTTTCACAATCGGTGCGTGTTTTGATATTCCAGGACAATATTCTAAGGCTTTACTAGCATATATCAAGTTCAGCTTTTGTTTTTGGTTTTCTGTCTCGTTTAAAGTATATGTAAAAGGAAAAGCCCGACATATTTGCGGTCTGCTATTATATATTGTACATTTGTTGTCACGTCCTAAAAATAAACATCTAGAGTGATCATCTTTAAGCAATCCCAAAAATGCTGAACCACGCTCTGTTAACACGGGATTTAGCATCATTCTTTCCATAAATTTCGGAGGAACTTCATCCTCTTTAAACGTATAGAATCCAACATAATTAAGCAGTTCTTGTGGCGTTAAATTCAGAAATTTCTTTATCCTTATGATATCTAAAAAAGTTAAATTTACAAACGTGGAAGAGTCAGAACAGCATTTTCCACACATTGTACATTTAAACCTAAATATCTTTGGATTATTAATTAAGTTTCGAGTATTATTAGATGTTATTTTATTATTATCCATCGATCATAGTCACTCTTTTTTCACAAAGGATTATGAAAATTTATGACCACACATGTTACAGAATTTAGGGCGCTCTTTAAAGTAATTCCCACAATCTGGACAAATATTTGGGTTAAATGATTCCGTTTTCACAGGATTTGATACGCATAAAGCCACTAAACCCCAATAACACATATCTAGTTCGATTTTTGCACCAAATTTATCCCTTCCCCAACTAATTTGCTGAGTTTCAATTGTTTTATTGAAGAATCCACTATTATACTTTATAAAAGACAACATTTTCTCCCAATATTCACTATAGTCCTCAATAGCGTCAAAAAGGGCAATTGTAAGCATCGCAATGGCAGTATCTGTAATAAGTCCATCAATGGAACCATCACTTCCGATACTGAATTCAAGATCCGAGAAAAACTCATCTTTAAACTTATCTACGTTTACTTCGGGATCAAGTGCTTTCAACGTGAATATATAATCAAAAGTATCCTTAATCGGATTAAAGTCTTCACTTGAAAGAAACTTATGTTTGATTAATTGTTCCTTGATTCCCTCGTAACTCATCATCTTAATATCATATTGATCTAAGATACGAAGACACAAAAAGAGATACTTGTTGCTAATCAATTTATATATATTGAAATATTTAATTTCTTCAAGCAAGTAATCGTGAATGGCAAATATGTCTACTTCATCTATTAAATCATACTCATGATAGATATATAATGCATAATATGTATTTTGTATATCAGGCACCGAAGTTTCTCCGAAACCATTATCGTGCCAGTATGTCTTACATAATTTGTCTATTTCTATTGCATCAAATTGATGTTTTAATCTAAGTAATTTCTCAATGACAGTTATTTTATACAGAGATTCCAGATTCTGTTTCATTATATCAGGAGCAGAAATTACGGGTTCGTAATTTAATGCAAGATTATTTAAAATCTCTATATCCAAACTGGGAAATTTTTCAAAATATTTAATAATATCAGCCGAAGTATTTGTAAGCGGTTCATCGATTGATCTCTGCCTTTTCGCGGCTAGCTCTGACTCATCTAACTTAACGGGGCTCAAATCTTCATCAAATAATGAGCCCTCTTCCTTCTTATCTTTTTCTGCGGATGCCTCGATGTCATCTGGTAGTTCCATCTCATCTATATCAGAGTCAAAGAATGTTTCAATATCATCAACATTTTTTATTTCTTCTGTTTCTCCAGTAGCATCCATTTCTGTAATTTGAAATTTTGGTTTTTCCGCGTCTTTTATTAGCCCATCAATCATTTCCTTTGGTGCTTTCTTTTCTTCATGCTTTATATCGGTAAAAATATAACCCTCAAGAGATCGTAATATGTTTATATCATATCGGTGATCAATCTCACGCAATAAATCAATCGCAAGGGTCAATTTACCTAACATTTCAACGTTTTTTATCTCTAAATTCTGGGTTAATTCATTAATTTTGTCAATTATATAATCTACACAACCCCCAATATTGATTTCCGATAATTTTTTGTTTTCCATCATCAAGACGACAGCACCCCAAATAGATTCAACACAGATGGACTTATCACTATCGGAGAGGCAATATAATCCGTTCATTTCACGTGCCTTAATGATTTCAAACATAGTTTTTCTTTCATCCCCACTTATCTCGGGAACAAATCCTAAATCTTTGTATAATTTACATATTAGACCCAATTTATCAGTTGAAATCGCCTTAAGATTCGTCTCAGCCGTGCTTTTATCTGTTTTTTTAACTAAACCATCTAAAAACTTAGCCGTCAGTTTTAGTTTCAATAATTCCATGCTTTTTATTATATAGTTTGCCTTATATGGTTTAGAAAACATAGGATCTTCTTGTAAATTTACTAAGTTAACAAGAGAATCCTTCAGTGCAGTTTTCGTAATCTTACCATCAACATCAATATCATTTTGCTGTGTTAAATATAACCCTGCATACAATGGCATAGGCTTGATAAGCGAAAGATCCTCAGATTCTAATGTCCAATTGTTTACTTGCCCCATAAGAAAAGTCACAGCAGGACTCAAATTAATATGTTGATCAAAATCAAAAAATTCTGAAAGAACAAAGATATAATAAATTGCGCGAAGATTGTCTTTAGGATCGTTAAATTCAAATAATTCTTTAAAATCCTCTTCTTCAAAGATTTCCTTTTTTAGCTTAGTTTTTAGCTCGCTTTGCCAACTTAAGAATTTTGATAATTGGGGGTGTTTTTCATGAATAGATTTAAACTTATCATTGATTTTTTTATTCAATAACCCTAAACCAAGCATTTTCTTGACAATATTTTTGTTCGGATCTACAAAATATTGGAGAATTTCTGCAAACAATAGAATCTCGATTTTTCCTTTAAATTCTTCATATAACCAGTCTTTATATGTCTTCAACTGAGTTTGAGTTTTAAAATACCGATATTCATTATTTAAAGATGATTCTATTTGGTTTTTTGGAACTCCTATCAAAGATAAACCATAACCCACTTGATCCACAATAGAATGAAGTACTTCCCTAAAGCTTGGATCCTTGTAATCAATCGTACTTTCTAATTCAATTTCCTTTTGGAAACACATTTCTTCAAGGTATAGAAAGACCTCTTCTTCAATCGTGTCAACTAAATCGGGGAACTGAGTTCTGAAAATTTCAAAAATTTTATTTTGCAGCTTCATTGGTTATCTTCTCTCTTTATATAGAGAAATCTTACGATTTTTTTCACATCTCGTGATTATTTAATAGTTTGTCATTGTTATTTAAAATTATATGGCGAGATTCATCACAGATTACGATGACATTGCAATCAATTATAATCATAAAAGGCGAAAACCTTGGAAGTATTTCTTGGATTTTTTAGAAGAACTTAACCAATTAGAAATCGGAACTACATTAAATACTGGAGGAATCGTTTGCGATCTGGGGTGCGGAACGGGTAGACATACACAGATAATTTTAAGCAAATCAGATGTATATATTGGAATTGATCTCTCCTTTAAAATGCTTGAAATTGCAAAAAGTAATCTAGAGAAAACAATAAAAATTAAGTCTGTAAATTCCAATTGGGTCGCTTGTGACGTAGAAAATCTTCCATTCAGAGAAAACTCATTTTCAAATATTTATTCTATCGCTGTTATTCACCATATTATCTCTAAAAAGCATCGACAGTTATTCTATTCC